>NZ_PSVY01000039.1:0-19968 GCF_002932635.1 Rathayibacter sp. AY1D1 | reverse complement strand
GCGCGGCCCGCGGGACGAGCCCTGCGCGCCCTGCCCGAAGAAGGTCTCGAAGATGTCGCCGAACCCGCCGGATCCCCCCGGTGCGCCGTGCCCGGCCCACCGACCCACGAACGAAGGACGAAGCCACCTGTGGCCGATCACTACGAAGTGCTGGGCGTCGACCGCGACGCCTCCGCCGACGAGATCAAGAAGGCGTACCGCCGACTCGCCCGCGAGCTGCACCCCGACGTCAACCCGAGCGCGGACGCCTCCGAGCGCTTCAAGCTCGTCACGCACGCCTACGACGTCCTGAGCGACGCCCAGCAGCGGGCGCAGTACGACCGCGGGCCCCAGGAGGGCTTCGGCGGCGGCGGCCAGGGCTTCGGCGGGTTCGGCGACATCTTCGAGACCTTCTTCGGGCAGGGCGCGCAGGGCTCGTCCCGCGGGCCGCGCTCCCGCCGCGAGCGCGGCCAGGACGCCCTGCTGCGCGTGGAGGTCTCGCTCGACGAGGTCATCTTCGGCACCCACCGCGACCTCGAGGTCGACACGGCGGTGCTCTGCGAGACGTGCCAGGGCTCGTGCTGCCAGCCCGGCACCTCGCCGGTGACCTGCGACATCTGCCACGGCTCCGGCCAGATCCAGCGCACGGTCCGCTCGCTCCTGGGCAACGTGATGACGGCGAGCCCCTGCGGCACCTGCCGCGGCTACGGCACCGTCATCGCGACCCCCTGCTCCACCTGCCAGGGCCAGGGACGCGTCCGCGCCCGCCGCACCATCCCCGTCGACGTCCCCGCGGGAGTCGACACGGGCCTGCGCCTGCAGATGCCCGGCAGCGGCGAGGTCGGCCCGGCCGGCGGCCCCAACGGCGACCTGTACCTCGAGATCAAGGTCAAGCACCACGACGTCTTCAGCCGCAACGGCGACGACCTGCTCTGCACCCTCGAGGTGCAGATGACGGACGCGATCCTCGGCTCCACGGCGTCGCTCAAGGCGCTCGACGGCGACATCGAGATCGAGATCAAGCCGGGCACGCAGAGCACCGAGATCGTCACGATCAAGGGACGCGGAGTCACGCGCCTGCGGGGCAGCGGACGCGGCGACCTCCGCATCGGCATCCAGGTCGTCACCCCGACGAAGCTGGGCCACCGCGAGCGGGAGCTGGTCCAGGAGCTCGCGAAGCACTACAAGCCGCAGAAGCCCGCGCTGACCCACTTCCAGCAGGGCCTGTTCTCCAAGCTCCGCGACCGCTTCCTGGGCTGAGCCCGTGGCGCACCACTACATCGACGAGTCGCTGGACTCCGGCGGCTTCGTCGTCGGGGGCCGGCTCGCGCTCACCGGCGCGGAGGCACGGCACGCCGCGACCGTCAGCCGGATCCGCGCGGGCGAGAGCGTCCGGGTCGGTGACGGGCGCGGACTCGTCGCGACCGCGGTCGTCGAGAGCGCGGAGCCGGCGCGAGTGGTGCTCGTCGTGGAGTCGATGCAGGAGTCCCCGGTTCCGTCCCCGCGCCTTGTCCTCGTCCAGGCCCTCGCGAAGGGCGACCGCGACGAGCTCGCCGTGCAGGCGGCGACCGAGCTCGGGGTGGACGAGGTCGTCCCGTGGCAGGCCGCGCGGTCGATCTCGCGGTGGTCGGGCCCGAAGGAGGAGAAGGGGCGCGAGCGCTGGCGGGCCATCGTGCGCGAGGCGAGCAAGCAGTCGCTGCGCCCCCGGGTGCCCGAGGTCGCGCCGCTCGAGCAGGTGCGCGGTCTCGTCGCGCGCGCCGCGACGTCCCGCGTGCTGGTCCTCGAGCCCTCGGCGCAGGCGCGGCTCTCCCAGGTGGTCCCGGACGGACGCGACCTGGTGCTCGTCGTCGGGCCCGAGGGCGGCATCGCTCCGGAGGAGCTGCGGCTGCTCGCGGAGGCGGGCGCCGAGGCCGTCGCGCTCGGCGACTCCGTCCTGCGCACCTCGACCGCAGGTCCCGCTGCCATCGCCGTCCTCTCGGCCCGCCTGGGCCGCTGGTGACGCTCCTCCACAGCCGCCTCGGGGCGCCGGAGCAGGGTGCCGTGGGCGAACGCGGCGCCCGTCGCGCACGGGCCCCGTTTAAGATGAGTGCATGAGCGAACCCACCGTCTTCACGCGCATCGTCCAGGGCGAGATCCCGGCCGATGTGGTGTTCGAGAACGAGCGCATCCTCGCGATCACCGACATCGAGCCGAAGGCGCCCGTCCACCTCCTCGTCTTCCCGAAGACCCAGGAGCACGCCACGGTCGCCGCCCTCGCCGCCGCCGATCCCGCCCTGCTCGCCGAGATGGTGCAGGTCGCCCAGTCGCTCGCCGACGCCCACAGCAACGGTCAGTTCCGCCTCGTCTTCAACTCCGGCGAAGAGGCGGGCCAGACCGTGTTCCACGTGCACGCCCACGTCCTGGGCGGCCACCAGACGGAAGGCTCCCTTGCCACCGGTTGAGAACACGGGCGCGAGCCCCGACGAGCGTCCCGCCCCCGGCGCGGACGCGTCCGAGACGACGCGGCGCGTCGTCGCCGTCGACGGAGTCGCGATGGTGCGCCTCCTCGGACCCCAGGACCGCCTCATCCGAGCGGTCGAAGGACGATTCCCCGATGTCCGGGTGCACGTGCGCGGCAACGAGGTGACGCTCGACGGCGAGCGCGAGCCCGTCGCCGCGGCGACGCGCCTGGTGGAAGAACTGGTGCGCATGACCGCGAGCGGGCACGATCTCGACCCGGAGGGCGTGCGCGAGTCCGCCCGCATCCTGCAGAACGGCGGGCCGGTGAGCCCGGCCGAGGCGTTCGGCCAGGCCATCCTCACGGCACGCGGACGGAGCGTGAGGCCCAAGACGCTCGGGCAGCGCGAGTACGTCGACGCGGTCGATCAGAACACCATCGTCTTCGGCATCGGCCCGGCCGGAACCGGCAAGACCTACCTGGCGATGGCGAAGGCCGTGCAGTCGCTGCAGCGCAAGGAGGTCGAGCGGATCATCCTGACCCGCCCGGCGGTCGAGGCGGGGGAGCGGCTGGGCTACCTGCCCGGCTCGCTCACCGACAAGATCGACCCGTACTTGCGCCCGCTCTACGACGCGCTGAACGAGATGATGGACCCCGAGATCGTCCCGAAGCTGCTCGCGGCCGGCACGATCGAGGTCGCGCCGCTCGCCTACATGCGCGGGCGCACGCTCAACAACTCGTTCGTCGTGCTCGACGAGGCGCAGAACACGACGCCCGAGCAGATGAAGATGTTCCTCACCCGCCTCGGCTTCGGATCCAAGATGGTCGTCACCGGCGACATCACCCAGGTCGACCTGCCGACCGGCGCGAGCGGACTCCGCCTCGTGACGCGCGTGCTCGACGGCATCGACGACATCCACTTCTCGCGCCTGACCAGCGAGGACGTGGTGCGCCACAGCCTGGTCGGCCGCATCGTGGACGCGTACACCGAGTACGACCAGCAGAAGCAGGCGCAGCACTTCGAGCGCGAGCAGGCCCGGGAGTTCGCGAACCGCGCCGAGCGCCGCGGCCAGGCCGCCCGCCCGCCCGGCGACCGCCAGCCTCCGCGCGGCTGAGCCCGCCCGCCCCTCCCGAACCGAAGGAAGACCCGCCCCCGTGAGCATCGAGATCAACAACGAGTCGAGCGTCCCCGTCGACGAGGCCGCCCTGCTGCGCCTCGCCGGCTACGCGCTCGACTCGCTCCACGTGCACCCTGACGCCGAGCTCGCGATCGTGCTGGTCGACGAGGGCGCGATGGAGCAGCTGCACGTGCAGTGGATGGACGAGCCGGGACCGACCGACGTGCTCAGCTTCCCGATGGACGAGCTGCGTCCCGGGACCGAGGACGAGCAGACCCCCGCGGGGCTCCTCGGCGACATCGTGCTCTGCCCGCAGGTCGCGCAGTCCCAGGCCGAGTCGGCCGGCCACTCCGTGCTCGACGAGCTGCAGCTGCTGACCGCCCACGGGCTCCTTCACCTGCTCGGCTTCGATCACGCCGAGCCGGAGGAGGAGCGCGAGATGTTCGGCATCCAGCGCGACATCCTGGTCGGCTTCCACATCAGCGAGCGACGCCGCTAGAGCGCGCCGTGCCCACTCTCCAGCTCCTCATCGCCGCCCTCGCGCTCGTCGCCGTCGGCGGCTGGTTCGCCGCGACCGACGCCGCACTCGGCGTCCTCTCGCGCAGCGACCTGCTCGACATGGCCCAGCACTCCCGCAGCGCCCGCGCTCTCCGCGCGATCGCGGGCGACATGAGCGCCCACGTCAACGTCGTCAACTTCTCGCGGATCGCGGCCGAGACGACGGCCGCGGTGTTCGTCACCACGGTGCTGGTCGTCGAGGTCCCGCAGCTCTGGCTCGCGCTCCTGCTGGCGGTCCTGATCATGGCGGCGGTCTCGTTCGTCCTGGTCGGCTCCAGCCCCCGCAGCGTCGGGCGCGCGAACGCCCGCGCGGTCCTGTCCACCAGCGCCTCGCTCGTGCACGTGCTCCGGCTCGCGCTGGGCCCGGTCGCGCACGGGCTCGTGGCCCTCGGCAACCGGGTGACGCCGGGGACCGGGCGCTCGGCGGGGTTCTCCTCCGAGGAGCAGCTGCTCAGCATGGTCGACGAGGCGACCGAGCAGGACGTGCTCGAGCAGGACGACCGCGAGCTGATCCACTCAATCTTCGAATTCAACGACACCTTCGTCCGCGAGGTGATGGTGCCCCGCACCGACATGGTGACGATCGAGGCGACCTCCTCCGTCGGCGCCGGCATGGGGCTCCTGCTGAGCCGCGGCATCTCCCGGCTCCCCGTCATCGGCGACGGCGTCGACGACGTCCTCGGCGTGCTCTACCTGCGCGACGTGGCCCGGCACACCTACGAGCGGCCGGACGACGACGACACGGTCGCCGATCTCGCGCGCCCCGCGCTGTTCGTGCCCGAGTCGAAGAAGGCCGACGAGCTGCTCCGCCAGATGCAGCTCGAGTCCAACCACCTCGCGATGGTGGTCGACGAGTACGGCGGCATCGCGGGCCTGGTGACGCTCGAGGACCTGATCGAGGAGCTCGTCGGCGACATCTCCGACGAGTACGACCGCGAGGTCGACCTCTTCGAGGAGACGGCGCCAGGGGTCTACCGCGTCTCGGCGCGCCTGCCGGTGGACGAGCTCGGCGAGCTGTTCGAGCTCGACCTCGAGGACGACGACGTCGACTCGGTCGGCGGACTGCTGACCAAGGCCTACGGGCGCCTCCCCGAGCGCGGCGCGACGGCGCGGATCGGCGGAGTGCTGCTCGAGGCCGAGCAGGCGGACCCGCGCCGTGGGACCATCTCCACGGTGATCGTCCGCCGCGATCCCGATCTGGACACCGCCGGCGAGCCCGGCACCGGCCCCGTCGCGATCATCGCGGACGGCGGCACCACCACCCCCAGCCCGAGCACGGCTCCCACCCGCGGAGCCACGGGCGATCAGCACGAGGACGCACGATGACAGACACCACTCCCGCCGCCGCTCCCTACCGGGCGGGCTTCGTGTCCTTCGTCGGCCGCCCGAACGTGGGCAAGTCGACGCTCACGAACGCCCTCGTCGGCGAGAAGATCGCCATCACGAGCTCGAAGCCCCAGACCACGCGGCGCGCTATCCGCGGCGTGGTGCACCGCACCGACGGCCAGCTGATCGTCGTCGACACCCCCGGCATCCACCGGCCGCGCACGCTCCTCGGAGAGCGGCTGAACTCGCTCGTCACCTCGACCCTCGGCGACGTCGACGTCATCGGGATGCTGTTCCCCGCGGACGAGCCGATCGGCCCGGGAGACCGCTTCATCAACGAGCAGCTCGACTCCTTCCCGCGCGCCCGGAAGGTCGCTATCGTCTCGAAGGTCGACCTCTCCTCGAAGAAGTCCGTGGCGAAGCAGCTGCTCGCCGTCTCGGAGCTGCGCGAGTGGGACACGATCGTGCCGATCTCGGCCGTGACCGAGGAGCAGCTGGACGTCCTGGCCGTCGAGCTCCTGCGCCTGATGCCGGTCTCGCCCGCCCTCTACCCGGAGGAGGCGGTGACCGACGAGGACCTGTCCTCGCGGATCGCCGAGTTCATCCGCGAGGCCGCCCTCGAGGGCGTCTCGGACGAGCTGCCGCACTCCCTCGCCGTGACGCTCGACGACATGGTCGAGCGCGAGGACGGCTCGCTGATCGACATCTACGCCAACGTCTTCGTGGAGCGCGACAGCCAGAAGGGCATCATCATCGGCAAGGGCGGCCAGCGTCTGCGCGAGGTGGGAGCCGTCTCCCGCGAGCAGATCGAGCGCCTGCTGGGCCGTCGCGTGTTCCTCTCCATCCGGGTGAAGGTCGCCAAGGAGTGGCAGCGCGACCCGAAGCTGCTGGGGCGCCTGGGCTTCTGACGCCGGAGGACGACCGCGGTCACCCTCCAGGACGACGCCCCCGGGCGCGCGGACCCGTAGCGTGGTCCTCATGCGCGCCCTCCTCGACCGACCGGCGGCCCTGCCGATCGCCGGGGCGCTGCTCGCCGCCCTCCACCTGCTGCTCGGGCTCACCGGGGTCACTCCGACCGAGCGGATCGCCGGCGGCCTCGTGCTCGCGCTGGCCCTCGCGGTCGCGGGATTCCTGCCCGCGCTCGCCCCCTCGCTCGTCGCGGTCGGCGCGCTCGCCGACGGAGGCGTCCTGCTCGGCGGCGTCCCCGTCGACGGGGTGCTCGTCGGCCTGGTCGTCCTCTGGCAGACGACCCGCCGGGTGGGCCCCTGGACCCGTGCCCTGGCGCTCGCGGGCGGCCTGATCCTCGCCGGGATCGGCGGCGTCACCGTCGCGCTCGGCCTCTCCGGCCCGCTCGATCCGTCCGGGCTCCCGGCGCGCGTGGAGTTCGTGGTCCTCGCCCTGGTCGCCCTCGCGGTCGCCTCCGTGCTCGGTGCGGCGAAGGTCCTCGTGTATCTCAACGCGCTGCGGGCGCCGGTCCTCGCGGGCGATCGGATCGACGCGCTGCTGAACCGGGTCGCCGGTCCGCAGGACCCCTTCGCGGTGGGGGTCGCCGGTGGTCAGGCGCTGGTGCTCCTCCTCGTCGCCGGCCTCCCGTTCGCCGGGGTGGACGGCGCGATGCAGCTGCTGGTCGCGGGCGTGCTCGCGGTCGCGCTGGTGCTGCACCGGCGGTCCCCGGTCCTCGCCCTCTCGATCGCCTGGGCCGGCGCCGCCCTGCAGATGAGCGCGAGCCTCGCTCCCGGACCCGCGGATCTGGCCATCCTGGCCGTCCTCTTCGGCGCCGGCGCGTCGGAGTCGCGGCGGGTGCGGATCGCGGGCGCGGTGTCGGCCGTCCTCGGCGCCGTGGTCGCCGTCGTCTACCTCGTCCTCGTCTTCGACCTCGTCGCGAGCGCCTACGACGGCCTGCTGTCGGCCGGAGCCACCTTCGGCGGGATCCTCGCGACGCTCGGCCTCTCCTGGACCATCGGACTGCTCTCGCGCTCGGTCCGCCGGGCGCGGGAGGGCCAGACCCTGCGCGCGCAGGCCGAGCAGGAGCGCGCGCGGGCGCAGCGCGAGCTCGACACCGTGGAGGAGCGCAACCGGATCGCCCGCGACATGCACGACGTCGTCGCCCACTCCCTCGCCGTCGTGATCGCGCAGGCCGACGGCGCGCGCTACCTCGGCGCCACCAGCCCCGAGCAGACCGACGCCGCGCTGCTGACCATCTCCTCCGTCGCCCGGGACACCCTCGGCGACGTGCGCGTGCTCCTCGCCCAGCTGCGGCACTCGCAGAGCGACGGCCCGCAGCCCGGCGCCCGCGACCTGCCGGCCCTCCTCGACAGCGTGGGCGGAGCCGGAGCCCCCGTCCGCGCCGACCTCGCCGTCGACCTGGAGGCGGTGCCGCGCGCCGTCGGTCTGGCCCTGTACCGCATCGCCCAGGAGGCGACCACGAACGCTCTCCGCCACGGCCGCCCGGGCTCGCCGCTCGACATCGCCCTGCGCCAGGACGGCGGCGAGCTCGCCCTGACCGTGCGCAACGCCCGGTGCGCCGACGTCGAGCGCGACTCCCTGCCGGGCGAGGGCCACGGCCTGGTCGGCATGCGCGAGCGCGCCGCGCTCGTCGGGGGAGTGCTCGCCGCCGGCCCGGTCGGGGACGACTTCGTCGTCGACGCGCGCCTGCCCTCCTCCCCGTCCCTCGCCCGCACCGCCCCACCCCTCGCCTCCGGAGGCAGCCCCGCATGACCGACACCATCCGCCTCGTCCTCGTCGACGACCAGGCCCTCTTCCGCGCCGGCATCCGCATGCTGCTCGGCTCGCAGCCCGATCTCGAGGTGGTCGGCGAGGCCTCCGACGGAGCGGAGGGCGCGGAGCTGGTCGCGCGGCTGGCCCCCGACGTCGTGCTGATGGACATCCGGATGCCGGGCGTCGACGGGATCGAGTCGACCCGGCGGATCCTCGCGGACGCGCAGGAGCGGCGGGTCCAGCCTCCGCGCATCCTCGTGCTGACGACCTTCGACCTCGACGAGGCGGCCGCGCGCGCCATCCGGGCGGGCGCGAGCGGCTTCCTCCTGAAGGACACGGAGCCCGGCTTCCTCCTCGCCTCCGTCCGCACCGTGCACGCGGGGACCGCCGTGGTCGCCGCCTCCGCGACCCGCGAGCTCTTCGAGCACTTCGGGGCGGCGGGCAGCGGACGCGAGACCCCGCCCGCCTTCGCGACCCTCACCGACCGCGAGCGCGAGATCTTCCACCTGGCCGCGCGGGGGATGAGCAACACCGAGATCGCGCGCGCCGAGTTCCTGAGCGAGGCGACGGTGAAGACGCACATCAGCCGCACCCTCGGCAAGCTCGGCCTGCGCGACCGCGTGCAGCTGGTGGTCTACGCCTACGAGAACGGCCTGGTCTCCTAGAGCGGGACGCCGGGGTGACGCGCCGCGGGGGCGGTGCTACCCTGACCGGGTGCGCTTCGGACAGCTCCTCCTTCTCCGCCGCGACGAGATCTGATCCTCAGGCCATCCTCGTCGCGGAGTCCGTCGTCGGCTGAACCATCCCTCGCCCGCGAGGTCGATCCGCATCCGGATCCCCGCGAGACCGCCCGACCGGCACCGCCCACCAGCGGAGCCGCACGCGAGCGGGATCGGTCACGAGCGAGAACAGACACGTGCGCACCACTGCGCCGGGAGAGCACCTCATGCTGAACAACCAGAAGCCGTCGCCCATGCCGATCGGCAAGTACCGTCCCTTCCACGAGCTGATCGCCGTGGACCTGCCCGACCGCACCTGGCCGTCGAAGCGCATCACGACCGCGCCCCGCTGGTGCGCCGTGGACCTCCGCGACGGCAACCAGGCGCTCATCGACCCGATGAGCCCCGAGCGCAAGCGCATCATGTTCGATCTGCTGGTCCGGATGGGCTACAAGGAGATCGAGGTCGGGTTCCCGAGCGCGAGCCAGACCGACTTCGACTTCGTGCGCAGCCTCATCGAGGAGGGCGCGATCCCCGAGGACGTCACCATCCAGGTGCTGACCCAGGCCCGCGACCACCTGATCGAGCGCACCTACGAGTCGATCCGCGGCGCGCGCCAGGTGATCGTGCACCTCTACAACTCCACGAGCGTGCTGCAGCGCGAGGTCGTGTTCCGCAAGGACCGTCAGGGCATCATCGACATCGCGCTGGCCGGCGCCCGCAAGTGCCGCGAGATGGAGTCGACCGTCCCCGGCACGGCCGTCTACTACGAGTACTCGCCCGAGAGCTACACCGGCACCGAGCTCGACTTCGCCCGCGAGATCTGCGACCGCGTCGTCGAGGTCTTCGAGCCGACTCCCGAGCGCAAGGTCATCCTGAACCTGCCCGCCACCGTCGAGATGGCCACCCCGAACGTCTACGCCGACTCGATCGAGTGGATGAGCCGCAACCTCGCGCAGCGCGAGAACATCGTGCTGTCGCTGCACCCCCACAACGACCGCGGCACGGCCGTGGCGGCCGCCGAGCTGGGCTACCTGGCCGGCGCCGACCGGATCGAGGGCTGCCTCTTCGGCAACGGCGAGCGCACCGGCAACGTCGACCTGGTCGCGCTGGGCGTGAACCTCTTCACCCAGGGGATCGACCCGCAGATCGACTTCAGCGACATGGACGGCATCAAGCGCACCGCCGAGTACTGCAACCAGCTGCCCGTGCCCGAGCGCAGCCCCTGGGCGGGCGACCTGGTCTTCACCGCCTTCAGCGGCTCGCACCAGGACGCCATCAAGAAGGGCTTCGAGGCGATGCAGGCCGAGGCCGAGCGGACCGGCCGCAGCGTCGACGAGCTCACCTGGGCCGTGCCCTACCTGCCGGTGGACCCGAAGGACCTGGGCCGCTCCTACGAGGCGGTCATCCGCGTCAACTCGCAGTCCGGCAAGGGCGGAGTCGCGTACCTGCTGAAGACGGACCACGCGCTCGACCTGCCGCGCCGGCTGCAGATCGAGTTCTCGGGCGTCGTGCAGGCCAAGACCGACGCCGAGGGCGGCGAGGTCACGAGCGAGCAGATCTGGACGGTGTTCCAGGACGAGTACCTGCCCGCGCCCGCCGAGCGCGCCGACGAGAAGTGGGGCCGCTTCGAGCTGCTGCGCACGAACACGTCGAGCGATCTGGGCGGCAGCATCGCGCTGGACGCGGTCCTCCGGGTGGGCGACGAGCGCGTCTCGGCCAGCTCGCGGGGCAACGGCCCGATCAACGCCTTCGAGGCCGTGCTGGAGCAGCAGGGCGTCGAGGTCCGGGTCCTCGACTACGTCGAGCACGCGCTCAGCGCCGGCGGCGACGCGCTGGCCGCCTCGTACGTCGAGTGCACGGTGAACGGCCGCACCCTGTGGGGCGTGGGCGTGGACGCCGACATCTCGACCGCCTCCCTCAAGGCCATCGTCTCGGCCGTCAACCGCGCCCTGCGCGAGGAGGTCCCGGTCCGCGAGCTGGCCGGCGCCTCCGCCTGATCGGGCCCGATCCCCGCCGGGGGAGCCGTGACGCGTCGCGCCTCCCCCGGCGTTCCCGTGCGCGGACCGCGCGGGACTCCGCTCCCTGCGTCCGGGTCGGCCGCCGCTAGGTCCGGCGGCGCCAGCGCAGGCGCGGCACCCCGCTGAGCGCGCGCTGCTCGGGCAGGCTCCAGCCGTAGCGGACCGCGAGCAGGCGGATGACCGTGGTCACGCCCACCGCGAGCGGCGCGGCGAAGTCGATCGTCACTCCGAAGCGCAGCGCGAGGACCAGGACGCCCGTGCCCACCGAGGCGGCGA
Organism: Rathayibacter sp. AY1D1; assembly: GCF_002932635.1. NCBI lineage: Bacteria > Bacillati > Actinomycetota > Actinomycetes > Micrococcales > Microbacteriaceae > Rathayibacter > Rathayibacter sp. AY1D1. The sequence goes on along the minus strand of NZ_PSVY01000039.1, from coordinate 8,816 downwards.
CCGCGTAGAGCGAGCCGACGTGCATCAGCGCGATCGGCCGGTTCAGCAGGATGTCGCGGACGACGGATCCGCCGACGGCCGAGACGGTGCCGACGAACACGGCCGGCACCTCCGGCACGCCGAGCGACAGGGCCTTCGTGGTGCCGATCGCGCCGAAGAGCCCGAGGGTCAGCGCGTCGAGGGCGGTGATCGTCCCGTCGACCCGGTTCAGCAGGTGCTGGAGCAGCATCCCGAGCAGGGAGGCGGTCACCGCGACGATCAGGTACGCGTCGGTGTGCAGGGCCACCAGGGGCGTCTGGAGCAGCAGATCGCGGAGCACGCCGCCGCCGAGGCCGGTGGCCGTGCCGATGATCGTGACGCCGAGCAGGTCGATCCGGCGGTCGCGGAACTCGCCCGCGAACATCGCGCCCTGGAGGCAGCCGATGGCGATCGCGAGCAGGTCGGCCCAGGCCGGGATCTCGAAGAGGGAGGCTGCCACCCGGACATCGTTCCACGGCGCGGGCCCTGCTCCGGCCGGGCTGCCAGCCGGGTGTCGGGTGTCGGGGGGATAATCGGAGGATGCCCACCTATCGCGACGAAGCCGTGGTGCTCCGCACGCACAAGCTGGGCGAGGCCGACCGCATCGTGACGCTGCTCTCGCGCAGCCACGGCAAGATCCGCGCGGTGGCGAAGGGCGTTCGCAAGACCGGCTCCAAGTTCGGCTCGCGGCTCGAGCCGTTCATGGTCGCCGACCTGCAGCTCTACGAGGGCCGGAGCCTCGACATCGTCACGCAGGCCGAGTCGCTCGGCGCCTACGGTGCGCTGATCGCCGCCGACTACGACAGCTACACGGCGGCGAGCGCGATGGTCGAGACGGCGGACCGCCTCACCGACGCGGACGCCTCCCTGCAGCAGTACCTGCTGCTCGTCGGGGCCCTGCGCTCGCTCTCGAAGCACGAGCACGAGCCGGTGCTGACGCTCGACTCCTACCTCCTGCGGGCGCTCTCGATCGCGGGCTGGGCGCCCAGCTTCGAGGACTGCGCGCGCTGCGGCGCTCCCGGGCCCCACGGCGCGGTCGTGGTGCAGCTCGGAGGCGTCGTCTGCGCCGACTGCACGCCGCCCGGCGCACCGCGGGTCGCTCCGGAGGTCGTGGTCCTGCTGGGCGCACTGCTCACGGGAGACTGGGCCCACGCCGAGACCACCGAGCCGACCACGCGGTCGCGGGCGAGCGGAGTGGTCGCCGCCTACACGCAGTTCCACCTCGAACGCGGTCTGAGATCCCTGGAGCACGTCACCCGATGAAGCCCTTCACTCACAAGGACGCCGAGCCGTACCGCCCCCTCGACTGGACCGGGATCCACCCGCCTGCGATCCCGCGGAAGGCCGTTCCAGGGCACGTCGCCATCGTGATGGACGGGAACGGCCGCTGGGCGAACTCCCGCGGCCTGACGAGGATCGAGGGGCACAAGCGCGGCGAGACGGCGCTGCTGGACGTCGTGGCCGGAGCGATCCAGATCGGCGTGAAGCACCTCAGCGTCTACGCGTTCTCGACCGAGAACTGGAAGCGCTCGCCCGAGGAGGTGCGCTTCCTGATGGGCTTCAACCGCGATGTGCTGCACCGCCGCCGCGATCAACTCAACGAGTGGGGCGTGCGCATCCGCTGGGCCGGCCGGAAGCCGCGCCTGTGGGCGTCGGTGATCAACGAGCTGCAGTTCGCCGAGCGGATGACCGCGGACAACGACGTGCTGACGCTCACCATGTGCGTCAACTACGGCGGGCGCACCGAGATCGCCGACGCGGTGCAGCGGCTCGCCGCCGAGGTCCAGGCGGGGCGGCTCAAGCCCTCCGGCATCTCCGAGAAGTCGATCGCCAAGGCGCTCTACGTGCCGGAGATGCCGGACGTCGACCTCTTCGTGCGCTCCTCCGGCGAGCAGCGCACCAGCAACTTCCTGCTCTGGCAGAGCGCCTACGCCGAGATGGTGTTCCTCGACCGGCTCTGGCCGGACTTCACGCGGACCGACCTCTGGGACGCGATCGAGCACTACTCCGGCCGCTCCCGCCGCTTCGGCGGCGCGGTCGACGTGCCGGGGGCCTCCTCGTGATCCGGGCCGGGATCGTCGGCTTCGGGCTCGCCGGCAGCGTCTTCCACGGTCCGTTCCTCGCGGCCGACCCGGCGTTCGAGGTCGTCGCCGTCTCCACCCGCGACGCCGGTCGGAGAGCCGCGGCCTCCGCCGCGCATCCGGAGGCCCGGATCGTGCCCGACCTCGACGCGGTGCTCGCCGAGCGGCCGGAGCTGGTCGTGCTCGCCTCGCCGCCGTCGGTGCACCGGGAGCAGGCCGTCCGGGTGCTCGAGGCCGGGGTCGCCGTCGTGATCGACAAGCCCTTCACACCGAGCACGGCCGACACGGACGCGGTCATCGCCGCCTCCGAGCGGAGCGGTGCGCCCGTCTTCGTCTTCCAGAACCGGCGCTGGGACGCCGATCTGCTCACCCTCCGCCGCCTCCTGGGCGAAGGGGTCCTCGGCGAGGTCCTCCGCTTCGAGTCGACCTTCGAGCGCTGGAGCGCGCCGAAGACGGGCCGGTGGCAGAGCGAGACGGGTCCGGCCGAGGGTGGCGGGATCCTCTTCGATCTCGGCAGCCACCTGGTCGACCAGGCGCTGCTGCTGTTCGGCCCGGCGGTCGTCACGGCGGCCGAGACCCGGACCGTCCACGAGGGCTCCGCGAGCGAGGACGACGCGTTCGTCTCGCTCCTGCATCACAGCGGCGTCCGCTCCCACCTCACCATGAGCCGCGTCGCCCGGGCGACCGGCCCCCGCTTCCGCGTGCTCGGCACCCGCGCCGCCTTCAGCGTCGACGGTCTCGATCCGCAGGAGACCGCGCTCCGCACCGGCGGCGCCCGACCGGACGACGACGGCTTCGGCGAGGTCGCGCCGGAGGGATGGGGCGTCCTCGTCGACGACTCCGGCGCACACCCCGTGCCGAGTGAGCGGGGACGATACGCCGCGTTCCTCGAGCAGGTCGCGCTGTCCCTCCAGGACGGCGCTCCCTCGCCGGTCGACGTCCGCGAGGCCCGCGAGGTCGTCGCCGTGCTCGAGCAGGCGCACGCCCTCGCCGCCCGCTGACCGGGCCCGCCGCCGGCGCGCCCGGTCGCTCCCCGGTCTTGGCGATCCGGCTCCGGAGCGTCATCCTCGAGAGGTGAGCACCGCACTGCCGAACTCCGCCGACCTGCGCGCGCGCTTCGCCGGTGCCCGCGGCTACCACAACGCCTGCACCCTCGGCCTGCCGCCGCGGCAGACCGTCGAGGCGCTGCGGGCGGACCTCGACGGCTGGTCGTCCGGGGAGAGCACGGCCGCCGCCTACGGCGCTGTCGCCGAGCGCGCGCGTGCCTCGTTCGCCGCGATCGCCGGCGTCCCGGTCGACCGTGTCGCGATCGGCTCGCAGACCTCCGCCATGGCCGCCGTGCTCGCCGCCTCGCTGCCCGACGGGGCCCGCGTGCTCTGCGTGGACGGCGACTTCTCCTCCATCGTGTTCCCCTTCCTCGCCCAGGCGCACCGCGGAGTGACCGTGCGCTCCGTCGCGCTCGAGGCGCTGTCCGACTCCGTCGAGGACGGGGACGACCTCGTCGTCTTCTCCGCCGTGCAGTCCAGCAGCGGAGCGCTCGCCGATCTCGACTCCGTCCTCGAGGCGGCCGCGCGCCACCGAGTGCGGACCGCGTGCGACCTGACGCAGGCGGCCGGCGTCCTGCCGGTCGACGCCTCCCGCTTCGACGCGACCCTCACCCACGCCTACAAATGGCTGTGCTCGCCGCGCGGAGTGGCGTTCCTCACCGTCTCGCCCGCCTACGCGGCCGAGCTCGTCCCCGTGCAGGCGGGCTGGTACTCGGGGGAGGACGTGTGGTCGTCCTGCTACGGACCGGCCATGCACCTGGCCGAGAACGCCCGCCGCTTCGACGTCTCGCCGGCCTGGCAGGCGTTCGCCGGCGCCGAGGCGTCGCTCGCTCTGTTCCGCTCGCTCGACCTCGACGCGGTCTGGGCGCACGCCTCCGGCCTCGGCGACCTGCTGTGCGAGCGGCTTGACCGGGAGCCTCAGCACCGGGCGCTCGTGTCCTGGCCGGACGAGGGGGGAGCGGACCTGGAGCTGCTGCAGGCTGCGGGTCTGCGCGTCTCGGGCCGCGGCGGCCGGCTCCGCATCGCCTTCCACCTCTGGAACGACGAGTCCGACGTGGACGAGCTCGTCCGCGTGTTGCGGGAATAGCGGGGCGCCCCCTCCGTTGTCCTGGGGGTGAGTGCTGAGCCGAGCCCCCTGTCCGTCGACGTCTGGTCCGACATCGCCTGCCCCTGGTGCTACATCGGGAAGCGCCGGTTCGAGCGCGGGCTCGAGGCCTTCCGCGCCGCGCACCCCGAGGCTCCGGAGGTCGTCGTGGAGTACCGCAGCTTCGAGCTCTCGCCGGACACGCCGGAGGACTACCGCGGGGGAGAGGCGGCGTTCCTCGCCGAGCACAAGGGCATCCCGGAGGCGCAGGCGCAGCAGATGCTCGACTCCGTCACGGCGATCGCGGCGGGCGTCGGCCTCGACTACCACTTCGAGTCGGTGCGCCACGTCAAGACGGTCACCGCCCACCAGGCGCTCCACCACGCCAAGGAGAACGGACTGCAGCTCGAGCTCGTCGAGCGTCTCCTGAGCGCGTACTTCGTCGAGGGCCGCGACCTGGCCGATCCGGAGGTGCTCGCCTCGCTCGCCGGCGAGGTCGGGCTCGACCCGGCGGAGACGCGCCGCGCTCTCGAGGACCGGCGCTACCTCGGGCGGGTGCAGTCCGACATCGCGCAGGCCCGTGAGTACGGGATCTCGGGGGTGCCGTTCTTCGTCCTCGACGGGCGCTTCGGCGTCTCCGGCGCCCAGGAGCCGGCGGCGTTCACCGAGGTCCTCGAGCACGTGCTGGAGCAGCGGGCGGCCGTCGCGTGAGCGGGCCGTTCGAGATGCTCGGCGACTCCGGCGGGCCGCTGTGCGAGGACGGCGTCTGCGCCGTGCCGCAGGCCGCGGAAGCGCAGGCCGAGGTGCCGCCGATCACCGCGGAGGCTCCTCCACGGTGATGTCGGCGACGGTCGCGCCGTAGGCGGCCACGAGGGCGTCCGCGTCGACGAAGGCGCTGCGCCCGTCGGCGCCGGCTCCCATCGCGACGCGGCGGCCGAGGATCCGCTCGTCGGCGTAGACCGGCCAGGCCGTCGTGGACCCGATCGGGGTGATGGTGCCGCGCCGGTAGCCGGTCGCCTCGAGGGCGGCCGTCTCGTCCGGGAGGCGGAGCTTGTTCACTCCGACCACCGCGCGCAGCTTCGGCCACGCGATCTGCCGCCCGCCGGGGACCAGGGCGAACAGGTAGCCGCCGTCGTGGCGCTTCACCACGAGCGACTTCACGATGTCGCCGGGCTCGATGCCGAGCAGCGCGGCCGCCTCGTGCAGGCTGCCGGCAGCGGGCCTCTCCACGATCTCGACCGCAAGGCCGCGGGCGGACGCGTCCGCCTCCAGCCGCTGCGAACCGTCCTCCACAGGTGTGCTCCCGTTCATCTCTCCACCTCTCCGCTCGTCACTCCGCCTTCCCCAACACAGGATCTGGGAGAATCGATACCGATGTCCTCCACTCTCACGGCCGCCCCGCCCGCGCGCACCGCGCCGGCGCTCCGGATCGGCCCCCTCGAACTCGACGCGCCGGTGGTGCTCGCCCCCATGGCGGGCATCACCAACACGGCGTTCCGCCGCCTCTGCCGCGAGTTCGGCAACGGCCTCTACGTGAGCGAGATGATCACCTCCCGCGCGCTCGTCGAGCGCACGCCGGAGTCGATGCGCCTCATCCGCCACCACCCCAGCGAGTCGGTGCGCTCGATCCAGCTCTACGGAGTGGACCCGGTCACGGTAGCCGAGGCGGTCACCATGCTCGTCGCCGAGGACCGGGCCGACCACATCGACCTCAACTTCGGCTGCCCCGTGCCCAAGGTCACCCGGAAGGGCGGGGGAGCGGCCCTGCCGTGGAAGCTCCCGCTGTTCCGGCAGATCGTCGAGGGCGCCGTGAAGGCCGCCGGCGACGTCCCGCTCACCGTCAAGATGCGCAAGGGCATCGACCCGGACCACCTCACCTACCTCGAGGCCGCCCGTGCCGCCGAGGGCGCCGGGGTCGCGTCGATCGCGCTGCACGCGCGCACCGCCTCCGAGTTCTACAGCGGGCACGCCGACTGGTCGGCGATCGCCATGCTCAAGGAGACGGTCACGAGCGTGCCCGTGCTGGGCAACGGCGACATCTGGTCGGCCGAGGACGCGCTGCGGATGATGGCCGAGACGGGCTGCGACGGAGTCGTCGTCGGTCGCGGCTGCCTCGGGCGCCCCTGGCTCTTCGGCGACCTCGCCGCCGCGTTCGCCGGCTCCGACGAGCGGTTCCGCCCTTCGCTCGGACAGGTCGCCGAGGCGTTCCGTCGCCACGCGGAGCTGCTCGTCGACTTCTTCGAGAGCGAGGAGCGCGGCTGCCGCGACATCCGCAAGCACGTCGCCTGGTACTTCAAGGGCTACGCCGTCGGCGGCGACCTCCGCGCTCGCCTGGCCACCGTCGAGTCGCTCGCGCAGCTCGACGAGCTCCTGGCGACGCTCGACTGGACGCAGCCCTATCCGGGCGAGGCGGCCGAGGGGCAGCGGGGCCGCGCCGGCTCGCCCAAGGTCCCCTCCCTCCCGGACCGCTGGCTCGAGTCCCGCGAGCTCGACGCCGGGCAGCGCGACGCGGTCTCGGCCGCCGAGATCCACAACAGCGGTGGATGACCGCGCGCTCTGGGGGTACTCGCTCGTCGACACCGAGCGATTCCTTCCGGAGGACCACTCGACCCGCCGCTCCGACTTCGCCCGCGACCGCGCCCGGCTCTTCCACTCCAGCGCGCTCCGCCGCCTGGCCGCGAAGACCCAGGTGCTCAGCCCCACGGCGGGCGTCGACTTCGCGCGCAACCGCCTGACCCACTCGCTCGAGGTGGCGCAGATCGGCCGGGAGCTCGCCACGAGCCTCGACCTCGACCCCGACGTCGTCGACACGGCCTGCCTCGCGCACGACATCGGGCATCCGCCGTTCGGGCACAACGGCGAGCGCGCGCTCAACACCTGGGCCGAGGGGATCGGCGGCTTCGAGGGCAACGCGCAGACCTTCCGGCTGCTCACGCGGCTCGAGCCGAAGGTGTTCGGCGACGACGCCCGCCCCTACGGGCTGAACCTCACCCGCGCCAGCATCGACGCGAGCTGCAAGTACCCCTGGCCCGACACGCGCTCGGTCGCGGACCCGTCGGGGCGCGCCAAGTTCGGCTTCTACGCCGACGACGCTCCCGCGTTCGCCTGGATGCGCGAGGGCGCCCCCGAGGGGGTGCGCTGCATCGAGGCCGAGGTGATGGACCTCTCGGACGACATCGCCTACTCCGTGCACGACTTCGAGGACGCGGTGGTCTCCGGCTACATCGACGTCGAAGCACTCGGCTCCCGCGCCGACCACGAGGACCTCGTGCAGTCGATGCACTCCTGGGTCGGCGGGGAGGTCGGACACGACGAGCTCGTCGCCGCCTTCGACCGTCTCGACTCGCTCGACGTGTGGGTCTCCTCCTGGGACGGCTCCCGCCGCGACCAGGCCCGGCTCAAGAACCTCACCAGCCAGCTCATCGGCCGCTTCGCCGCCGCCGCCACCGACGCCACCCGCGAGGCGTACCAGCACCCCGACCTCGTCCGCTTCGGCGGCCACGTCGTCGTCCCCCGCGAGCAGCAGGCCGAGATCGCCGTGCTCAAGGGGATCGTCGCGACGTTCGTGATGTCGCGGAACACCCGCCAGCCCATCTACGCCCAGCAGCGCGAAGTCCTCACCCGCCTCGCCGACACCCTCCTCGACCGCGGCCCGGGAACCCTCGAGCCCGGCTTCGCCGAGGACTGGCACGCCGCCCCCGACGACGACGCCCGCCGCCGCGTCGTCGTCGACCAGGTCGCCAACCTCACCGACCAGAGCGCCCTCGCCTGGTTCGAGAGGCTGTGCTGATGCGCTGAGCCGGGCGGCGCCCGGCTCAGCTGTGCCGCCGGTCCCTGCTCGGCGTCACCGCGGTCGGCTTGTCGAGGTGGTGCGTTCCAGGGAGCGGGGTGCGTCCGCCTAGGGCGATCCGCTGTTACGCGGATCGTCCGTTCGGCGGTGCTCGATTGCACGCCGGTCCTCGCCCGGCGTGGCGCGGTCGGCTTCTCGGGGTGGTGCGGTTCGTGGAGCGGGGTGCGTCCGCCTAGGGCGATCCGCTGGCACGCGGATCGTCCGTTCGGCGGTGCCGGTGGCACGCCGGTCTCTGCCCGGCTCGGCGCGGTCGGCGGTGCTCGATTCCACGCCGGTCCCTGCCCGGCGTGGCGCGGTCGGCTTCGCGGGGTGGTGCGTTCCAGGGAGCGGGGTGCGTCCGCCTAGGGCGATCCGCTGGCACGCGGATCGGCCGTTCGGCGGTGCCGGGGGCACGCCGGTCACCGCCGGGCGTCACCGCGGTCGGCTTGTCGGGGTGGTGCGTTTCGTAATGCGGGGTGCGTCCGCCTTGGGCGATCCGCTGGCACGCGGATCGGCCGTTCGGCGGTGCCGGGGGCACGCCCGTCACCGCCAGGCGTCACCGCGGTCGGCTTGTCGGGGTGGTGGGTTCCAGGGAGCCGGGTGCGTCGTCTGAGGCGATGTGCTGGTGTGCGGGTCGGCCGGTCGGCTCGGAGGGCGGGGAGGGCACCGCACCGCGAGGCGCGGAGGGGCGCGGGGCGGCGAGTGCGGTGAGGGCCGGGGACCGGAGCGGACACGGCTGCGCAGCCTCGAGTCGGCGC
>NZ_PSVY01000038.1:0-20402 GCF_002932635.1 Rathayibacter sp. AY1D1 | reverse complement strand
CGCGCTGTGCGTCGCGGCCGAGAGCAGGGCGACACCGGCGGCCCCCCGCCGGTCTGTCGCGTGCGGCGTCAGCGAAGTCCCCACTTCTCGACCGCACCGCCACAGTAGAGCCCCCGGCGCGTTGCCCGAGCGTCAGTCGAGCTGGACGCTGCTGCGCAGCTCACCGCCGCTCCACGTCTCAAGAACCCACCGATCAGGTCGGGGCGGTGCGTCCGCCATGGCCCGTGCCGCTTCCCAGGCCCGCTCCGCGCAGCCGTAGACCCCACTGACTACCGACGTTTCGGCCCAGAAGGCGCTCCGCAGAAGTACGTAGTGCTCGCCGTCGATACTGATACTCACGCCACGGATCCTCGCCGATCGCAGGACGCCGCAGTGGCCCTGGCATGAAGCGCTGCGACGATGGCGCGGGGCCAGCCAGCGGATCGCGCAGCGGGGCGGCTTAGACCTCCTGCCGGGTCGGTTTAGAGTCGATCCGCGATTCACTCGTTCTTCCCCTCCGGCCGTGACGGACATCGCATCGTCTGACCAGTGCTGCCGATCCCGAAGGAGTGTCGATTGACGCGCCGACCTCTTGAGGGCAGGCCACGGGTCCTCCTCCTGCCGCTCCTCGTTGTCGTCGTGGGGCTGATCGTCAATGCCTATGCGCTGACCCACAGTTCCCGAACCGGCAGCACGTGGCTGGCGATGATCGGCGGAATCATCGGGGCGATGGCGATCATCGCAGTGGGCGGATCGGTCGTCTCTCGACGGACCGTGCAACGCGAGAGCGAGATCCTCCGCAGGCGTCCGGGATCATTGCTCGTTCCCATCGTGACCAAGACGTCCCTCGCTGTTGCGGCTCGCGACCTCGGGATGCGGAGCCGGATCATCCCAGGGGTTTCCGCGACGATGGCCATCGATCAGAGCTCGACAGTCCGCTTCTTCATGGGTGCCTCTCGTCCTCGCGCCGTGATTGTCCTGCGGAGAGAGCGCGTTATGGCGGTCCGGCCTGGTCTGCTGCAGGACGGGGCCCGGATCTACCGCGTGATCGAGCTCGTTGCTCAGGGGCCGACTGGAGAGGTCGTCGTACCCATGATCGTCATCAGGCGAGGCGACCTTCTCAGCCGAGCGCTGCCTGAGCTTGCAGTCGAGAACCTCGTGGAGGACGTGCGAAAGACCCTCTTCGACTAGAGCCCGATTTCCCAACGGCCTGGTGCCGGCGGACCCTTCCGTATGGGAATCGTTCAACGGGCTGCTGAGCCGGAGGGTGCTGCTCTCGGCCGCGCTGTGCGTCGCGGCCGAGAGCAGGGCGACACCGGCGGCCCCTCGCCGGTCTGTCGCGTGCGGCGTCAGCGAAGTCCCCACTTCTCGACCGCACCGCCACAGTAGAGCCACCAGCGTGCTGCCCGAACGTCATTCGAGCCGAACGCTGCTGCGCAGCTCGCCGCCGCTCCACGTCTCGAGAACCCACCGATCGGGACCGGGCGGCGCGCCCACTGCTTCCCCGGCCACTTCCCGGGCCCGCTCGGCGCAGCCGTAGATTCCGATGACGTCCGGCGTCTCGGCCCAGAAGGCGCTCCGCTGAAGGAGGTAGTGCTCACCGTCGATGCTGATCTTCACACCACGGATCCTCGTCGGCCGTGGAACTCCGCGCTGAGGCTGGCACGAAGTGCGACTTCGTTGGCGCGCATTTTGTAAGAGGATCGCGCAACGGGCATGTCGACTCGACTGCGCTCGATCCGCGCTTCCAGTCCCCTAGTGTTCGGTCATGCTGATCCACCGCGCACGTCCGGCCCTCGTCATGGGCGCCGCGCTCGTTCTCGTCCTCACCGGTTGCACCGGCGCGGGAGGAACCGCGGAAGCGGGTGCCGACTCGTCGCCGTCGGCATCCGTCGCGACATCGACGTCGACTGCGACGGTGACCACGCCGTCACCGAGTCCTTCGCAGACGCCCGCAGCGATGGCGACGGCCTGCCAGGACGCAATCACCGTGGACCTGGACGCTGAAATTGGATCCGGGCGCAGCGGGTACTTCGTCCTGACGAACGCGGGTCCGCAGTCCTGCACGCTCGTCGGATACCTCGAGCCGGCCGCGATCGATTCCGCCGGCGCAGCGGTCACGACCGTCGAGCACTCCGACCTCAACGACGTCGAAGACGTCTCCGTCGAGCTCGCGCCTGGAGCGTCTGCGTACTCGTGGGTCTTCTGGGACGACTCACCCGACACGATCGCCTCCTGCGAGCAGCGCGAGGACGCCGAAGCGCTCGAGGTGACCATCCCAGGGGCCTCCGCCGCGAAGCGCATCGAGACGGGCGCTCTTCCGCTCTGCGACGGCAGAGGCAGCATTCTGCACCTCGGGCCCATCGACAGCGAGCAGCGCTACGCGAGCAAGGGCGTCTAGGGCAGACCGATGGTCGAAGACGTCACTCCGAAGCGGCTCGACGCTGCTGCGCCCGCGCTCTCGGTCGTCGGTGTTGTCGGCGCGCTCGTCAGTGGCGTTCTCGGGGCGGCAGGGGCTGGCCTGTCGGTGCTCGCATTCGGGTGGTGCATCCCGGTGTATCGAGACTTCCTTATCTTCCGAGACAACCCTGCTCGCGACTGCTTCTCTCAGCCCGAGGGGCTGTTCATGGGGTGGTTCCTTCTGGTGGGCCTCGGCGCCGCACTGTCCTTCGTGTGCCTCATCGTCGGGGCCCGCCCGAGCTGGGATGGGCGCGGCACGCGTCGTGTCGCTGCCGGCCTCACCGGATTCCTCATCGTCGCAACGATCACGACCGTGAGTGCTGTGCTGACCTTCCCGATCAACCAGAGCGCCTAGACCTTGCAAAGCGTCCCGTAGGGGGATGGGCCAGCGGGTCTGGACGATGGTCTGGAGTCTTTCGTGATCTTCTTCGGGGCGCTACTTGTGCGAAGGCCCGGAGGAGCCATCATCCTCAGCGGATGTACCCAGGATGCGCCGAGTCTCGGCGTCCCGCGCCGCTTGTTCTGCGGGAAGCTTCTGCAACATAGATTCGACGGCTTTTTGCGAGTACCCAGCCGCATCGATTTCCAAATCCCCGCGCTTGAAGATGAACCTCTTGTCCTGGTGGCGGCGGACGAAAGCTGTGATGACAGCGGCTAGACCGCGTAGCCCGCCGACGCCCGCTGCGGCGGCACCGAGGACCTTGACGACCTCGATCCACTCCACCGGACCAGCGGAAAACTCCGCCGCCGTGTTGTGGTCAATGTCGTGCTCGTCCAGCAGTTCCAAAATTTCCTCGCTGTACTCTGGAGGAAACCGCAATTGGAGGCTGTCGTCGCCGATGTGCCCGAGTGTGACGATCAGCGGAACGAGATTCGCGTCAGAAGCCATGCAGTCAGGGTCGCACCGTTTCTCCGAGTTGCACTATCCCGGTAGGGGATCGTTCATCGGGCCGGTGAGCCGGCGGGTGCTGCTCTCGGCCGCGTTACGGGTCGCGGCCGAGAGCAGGGCGACACCGGCGGCCCCTCGCCGGTCTGTCGCGTGCGGCGTCAGCGAAGTCCCCACTTCTCGACCGCACCGCCACAGTAGAGCCACCTGCGCACTGCCCGAGCGTCATCCGAGCTGGATGCTGCTGCGCAGTTCACCGCCACTCCGCGTCTCGAGCGTTCACCGGTCAGGTCCGGGCGATGCTCCTGGGGAGTGATGCCGTGTCAGCTGGTGGGGGAGACGTCCGGTGCGACGGTTTCCGGGAAGTCTGCCGGGGTGTGCGCCGTCTCGTGCGTGAGGGTGTCGACTGACCAGGTGCCCGCGTGTAGGCGCAGCGTCGCCTCCTGCGGGAACGAGTAGGCGTACTCCGGAGCCGCTTCGCCGGTCTCGTACGGGCTCCGCTGAAGGGTCGTGCTCTCGGTGAACGTCACCGTGGCCGAGTCGCCCGTGATCTGCACCGAGTCCAGCGACACGTCGGTCTCGAACGCCGTGAAGGACTCCCCGAGCTCGAGGTAGCGGTCTCGCTGAACGCGCAGCCGGGCGTCATCCTCCACGATCACCGCAAGCCGCCCCGGCGTCGAGGTCGATTCCGGGACGCCGAGGCCGGTGAGCTGCGGCGATCCTTCGACCAGGCTCTGAGCGTTCCGGTGCTCGAGGTCTGAGATCAGTGCCGTCGCGATCGCCTCGTTCTGCGACGACGAGGATGCGAGGCCGACGATCACCGCTGCGCCGGCTCCCGCGACGCACACAGCGCTCAGGGCTAGGACAAGCACTCCGGCAGGGCGCACAGCTCTCTCCTCACGGGAAGCCGATGACCGGCTGCTGCGAGCCTATACACCACGGTGTGACTACCCGAGAAGGGACAGCGTCGTCGCCCCGATGAACGGGCTATGACGACGTCGGTTCGGAGGGCGTACGGTGACGGGCGTGGACGACTCCAGCGACCGAGCGAACCGGTGGGCGGTCGGCCTCGGTGTCGTCGTGCTCCTACCTGCCGTTTTGTGGACGATGGTGAGCAGCGTCCTAATGGGCTTCGCGACGGACTCGTGCGCAAGCGCGAGGCCCTGCGACCGCGGACTGGCTGATGCGGGCATGGCGGTCGGCTTCTTCGGCGCCCTCGGCGTCTCCGTGGCTGTGATCGCGGCGTTCCTCTTCAAAGTCGGGCCGCGCGGGGTCAGCGCGTGGATCCCGTGGACGGGCGTCGGGCTCATCGTCCTCACTGGCATGGCTGCCCAGCTCCTGGTTCACGCTGCCACCTGAGCATTGTCGCGGCCTTGAATGTGCACGCTGCGGTCCCTGCCTGCCCTAGCGTTGCCTCATGGTCGCGTCTCGGCCTGAAATGCGCAGCGCCGTTCCGAAAGGGGAGTGTCTGTCGCGGGTCATCAAGAAGCCCACCGGCTCTTAGGCTGACCCGATGAGTTCCCCGGCACCGACCCGCCCGTTCGTGGGCGCTGCTCGCGTCGCCGTCGGTTCAGCGGCGATCGCGGTGATCCTCCACACCTACGCCTTGAGCATCGCGGCCGGCGATCCGAATCCGTTCGACTACTTCGGCTACTTCACGAACCAGACCAGCCTCCTCGCGAGCGCGGTGCTCATCGTCGCCGGATCGGTCGCGCTCGCCCGCCGTCCGACGCCGGTGTGGCTGAGCTACGTCCGCGGCGCGGCGACGGCCTACTCGATCGTCGTCGCCGTGATCTACAACACCCTCGTTCCCGGTACCGGAACGGCTCCGCCCTGGGTCAGCGCCGTCCTGCACGTGGTGCTCCCCGCGCTCGTCCTCCTCGACTGGATCGTCCTCGCCGACCGCGGACCGCTCTCCTGGCGCCGGCTGTGGGTGGTCCTGCCCTACCCGATCGTCTGGGTCGTCGTCGTGCTCGTCCGCGGAGCGACCGACGGGTGGGTGCCGTACGGTTTCCTGCTCCCCGAGAACGGAATGCCGTCGCTCGTCCTGCACGTCGCCGGGCTGACCTGCGCGGTGCTCCTCGCCGGCGCACTCGTCTGGGCACTGAGCCGACGCCGCACCTTCCACCTCATCTAGTTGATGTCCCAGCGGAGTAACTTCTTGACTCAGCTCAGTTCACAGATCAGACACTCACCCGCAGGTAGGGGCGCTGACCGGCCGCGGCGATTGAGGCGAGTGTCGAAGCGAGATCCTCGACGAGGCGGTGCACCTGCTCGGGTGACCATCCCTCGAGCTCGGACGACGCATCCTCCCACTGCCGCGCTGCGGCGGCACGACCCGTCTCACCTGCGGCGTCTAGCGCGCCACCCAGGCCGGTGCTGACTGCGATGACGAAGCTCTCGTAGTCATCGGTCGCCGCAACCGGCTGGTACTGCGCCGCGGGAACCTCGAGCGCTGGTGTCGAGGTCAGGATGCCTTCGAGCTCCCAGAGTCCGGTCGGATCTATGTCGCAGACGAGACCGTCCGATCCCGACAGCGCCGCGCCCGCCTCTTCATCGGAACCAGCACCAAACACACTCGCAAGAATTCCCATAGCAGTCAGCGTCTCACATAGCACCCAGCGTCTCACGTAGCACCCAGCGGTGCGCATGTGGCGGGGGACACGCGGTCGTGCGGTGCTACCTCACCTACGCCGAGGAACCAGGTCCGCAGGCTTCGCACGGCGGCTAGCGGAAGCGGTGACCCACCGTTCGTAGCACTGGAACAGCTGAATCGCGCCGACGGCTGAGACGACAAATCCGATCAGAATTCCCACGAGCAGGACTGGGCTGAGCTGGCCCCCTGTCTGATTCAAATCTGCACGAACGCCGGCCTGAAACTGCAACAGCGAGCAGATCACGGCGATCACAACACCCGACGCGAGCAGGCTCGAGCCCTTGAGCACTTCCACCATGACCACCCTCGGTCGTGAAACTACCGCAGAGTCTCCCACCCGACACCGCCTCGACCCTTATGGAGATCGTTCAATGGGCCGCTGCCGGCGGGTGTTGATCTCAGTCGCGCTGTGCGTCGCGGCCGAGAGCAGGGCGACACCGCCCCCCGCCGGGCTGTCGCGTGCGGCATCAGCTCAGCGATGCCAGGATCTCTCTGGCGAGTGGCAAGCGCGCTAGGTCTCAGGCGGGTATTCTCCGCGCGTGGACCTGAATGACCGATCGAGCGCGGAGTTGGAAGAGATGATCACGGCAGTGTGCCGTCGAGTGCGTCGACGAGCGCGGGCCAGTTTTGACTTCGGTCTGGCGGCCGGTCTCGCGGGAGGCCTGCTGCTGGGCAATCTTTTGTTCGGGGGCCCCTCCACGCAGGCTCTTACCCCGATTTCCGTCGGCTTGCTCGTCATTACGGCGCCGCTCGCGGTAATCGCTACCTACATGAACACGGTGAGGCGTGCCCCGGACTTACAAAGCATCCATGACCTGCAGGAGATTCTCTTGCGCCGAGAATCTGCTTCCTGAGCGCGCCAGGTCCACATCGAATCGTTAGGCTTCTCACCTGCTGTCTGGCGACCCTCCTCTCGGCCGCGGTTGTTAACCAGTAATAGGGTCGGCTGGTGGTCGTGCCGTGCCGTCATACTGAGCACGTGTCCATCAGTTCGCGGGTGTTGCGTTACGCATCCGCCTATGCGCTACTGCTCGTCGTCGTCGCGATCGTGTTGCTGAACACGTGGCCCGACTTGTGGGACGAACCACTCGTTCTCGTCGTCCTCGTTCCACTCATGATCATGGCAACGGCTTACCCGAGCTTGCGTCACCAGCTTCCTCCTGAGAGGAGCGTGCGCGAAGGGCAACAGGAGGGCCGTTCCATCCGCGCCGCTGCGTCCAAGGGCGCTCACTCCGCTGACCTAGAGCCGGACGAAGCGCCGGGGCTTTTCGACTCGCCCGCTCGCCAAGCACTCATGGCAGCAACAGTCACCGCCGCCGTGGTGATCGTGCTGGCTCTCATCAGCGTCGTGCAACCGGCGCTAGATCGAGGGTGACGTCACTGTCGCTCCTGGAGCCAGGAACGTCCCGTTACGGGATCGTTGACCGGCAGAGGGGGCGCTGCGCTATGTCGTCGCTCGTTCTTCCTTCGACTCGGTGATGAGCTCCTGCTTGCGTTCGGCTCTGAGCGCGACGACGGTTCCCGCGAGAGCGAGTGCGGCGGCTGCGGTGAAGAGGGCGGTGGCGTCCCACCTGTAGTGACGGATGGTGATTCCTGGTGAGGTCTCGCTGGCTGCGTAGGTGCAGGACAGGCCGAGCGGGTAGAGGATCTTCTCGCCCGACACGCGGCTGGAGTAGAGGTCGATCCCGTCGGGGTACTCGCTGTGCTGGCACTGCACGGCGGCCGGGTCCCAGCCGGTCTGGATCCAGCCGATCGTGTGGGTGAGGAGGGCGACTGGGGTGCCGATCACCATCGCGAGGATGCCGAGGGTCTTCGCGGTCCGCAGTTCCATCCCGTCAGAGTAGGGCGGACGCTACCCACCACGCGCGTCCCGAAAGGGGATGGGTGGCCGGTCACCCACTGAGCAGCCTGGTGGCTGTGGCGTGTTCGGCGCAGTACCGTCAGCGAATGTTCTTCCACTCGAGTAAGCGCGATTCGCCGCAGTTGCGTCCTGAGCTCGAGCGGTTTCGCGAGGCTGTCGCTGAGGCGTCATTCGAGGGTGAGCTAGCGGGCTACTTCTCGGTGCAGGTCGGTGCTCACCTCGCGGCCAGCGGCCCGTGGTGGAGGCGGGAGCTGAGTGATCCGCGATGGGGGATCGCGTGGACGTTTTTCTATGAGCCTGCTTTCGATGAATCCCATCCGCGCGTGGGCCCGCCGTACGAGGACGGTTTCGAGCTGGGTGATGAGTCGGTCTTCGATGAACTACTCGGAGGTTCGGTCGACGTCCGGGGTCGGGTGTACTCGCTGCGTTGGATCGACCGCGCGAGCGAGCCGGAGCTGTGGGCGGACAACTACGGGTACATGCCAGCGAAGCCCGGAGTTGGAATCCCTGTACGCGTGTCGAGAGTGCGTCGTCGAGACCGTTGAGCCGGATCTCTCGTCGGCAGGCGGCGTCCCGTAAGGGGGTGGCTCACCGGACGCGATTCACCGCCGTCGCCTCCGGCGACGTCGCCCGCTCTCGGAAGACGTTGCGGCCGAAGGATGCGTCGACCGACTTCCGCTTGTGCACAGGAGTGGGAGCACTCGTGCAGGCGAGATCGAGCACCGTCGTCACTCGAGGGGCGCTAGTCGGCGAATTGTCCCGTAAGACCCGCCCGGTGAATTGTCCGATGAGGGGGTGCTGACTGGGACACTAGGAGTATGGCTGAGCTGGTGGGTTACGCGCGCGTTTCAACCGACAAGCAGGACGCCCAGTCGCAGCGCGACGCGCTGGCGGCCGGGGGTGTTCCGCTCGAGCGGATCTATGTCGACGCTGGCCTCACGGGCTCCAACCGCGACCGGCCGGCGCTGCGCGAAGCTCTTGCCGCGTGCGACGTGGGTTCGACGTTGTACGTGACAAAGCTCGACCGACTAGCACGGTCGATCAGTGACGCGCGCGACATTGTGGACGAACTCACGCGCCGGGGTGTGCGTCTGAACATCGGCGGGTCGCTGCACGATCCGCACGACCCGATCGGCCGACTGCTGTTCAACGTGCTTGCGATGATCGCGGAGTTCGAGGGCGACCTCATCAGGGCGCGCACTCGCGAGGGAATGAAGGTCGCGAAGGCGAAGGGGCGACTGCGCGGCAAGAAGCCGAAGCTGAGCCCGAAGATCGAGGCGCACTTGGTCGCGGAGTGTCGGTCGGGCAACTACTCGATCGCGGAGTTGGCTGAGCAGTTTTCCGTGGGTCGGTCTACGGTGTATCGCGCCTTGCAGCGCGCCGACCTCGCGGACGCTCGATCAGCTCCGGTCACTCTTCCGTTGCCCGTCGAGCTCGACTCGTGAGGGGCGCGCCGCAGGTTCGGCCGACCTGCATCCTCTGCGGCTCCGAGGGACTGACCCGTTCGCACATCTACGGCCGCACGTTGCGCGCGGAGTTCGGTCAGGAGAGGGCTGCTCACCAGACGCTGACGAATGTCGATGGCCGCGCGGAGGCGACCGTCGACAGGTGGGAGTCGGGCATCGGAATGATCTTCTCTCAGGGCAAGTGGCTCTGCTACGAGTGCAACAACGTCTGGATGGCCGGTCTTGAAGACGCGGCGCTGCCCACGGTCGTGAACATCATCCGCGGTGAGTCGGTCTACTTCGATCGGGCGACCACGGAGGCCGTCGCGAGCTGGGCGATCATCGCGTCGATCCTCCGCGCGCAACTGGTCCCGGATGGGGAGCCCTACGCTCCCGCCGCAGCCAGACGTTTCCGACAAGACGGCCTCGAGGCGGCGGAGGCTGCTGTATGGCTGGTGAGCGCTGCCGAGGACCCGACGGTTCGCGCTCCGGGGACCGCCGCCTCGTCGTACTGGCGTGCCCCAGACCTCTCGGGCGGCATCGCTCAGCACTGGCTGAAGTCGCTGTGTGTCGTCGTGGCGAGCGGCGATCATCGAGACCGCGTGGCGGAGCGAATCTGGACCCTTCGTGACGCGGCGTTGCCGCTGTATCCGCCGGCGGAGACACGTCGATGGCCCTCCGGTCGCTCCGCGCCCGATCGCGTCCTCATGCGGGCGACTGGTCTAGACGAAAGGACCGTGGCTGCACGGGCGGCGTTCCGTCCCACGGAGCGTCCTCCAGCGGGAAGAACGCGAACGATCATCCCGCTCTAACTGGACATCTCCGTGCGCTTGAGCGCCGGGCTAGCTGCGCTCTCGGGCTGAGCATGCACTGGGGCCATCCATCCGATAAGCGGCGCGATGCCGGAGTCGGGTGGCCGTCAGGAGTGCCCCGAAGGGGCATCCCGGAGGGACGCACAGCGCTCTTGACGGTCGGCCGGCGTAGGCAAGAGTGAAGCGTCGGATGGACGGCCGGACCGCAGCCGGCGCGCAGGTCGCGGGCGGGAGAAGCCCCCGCGAGCATGACTGCTCGAGCGGGGGGTTCCTACGCGACGAGGGCGGTCTTCGTGCGCGAGCGTTCTACTCGTTCGGCCACGACGCCAGGGCGTCGCGGGGGACGATCGTCGGCACTCCGTCGACGGTTTGGATCGTCGTGCCGGGCTCTCCGAGTCCGGCGGCGTGCGCGATCGCTGCGAGGACCAGTCGCGTGTGTTCGAGGTCGAGGCCGGCGATGTCCTCTCGGAGGTCGACAGGGACGCCCTGTCCGAGCGACGAGGCGATCCGCGCGACGCGCTGTTCGCCTCCGCTGAGCGCTCCGATTTCGTAGCCGAGGCGGTCGAAGTCGACGGCGCTCGTCTTCCAGGCGTTGTCGGTCTTGACCCATGGAGCGCCGGCGTACACGAGGCCCGATCGGATCAGCAGTTCGACGGCGGCCGCGAGTGGGTTGGCCCCCTCCGCCCAGGCGCGGACCTGGCCGTGGAGCGCGGCAGCTTCGTCGTCGGTCATGCAGCGTTCTCGATTGACGCGGAGCTGTCACTCTGGGTCGATTCGGCGGTGGTTCCCTCCGCCGACGTCGTGCGTCGCGAGCGAGTGACGCGAGCGCGAGTCTGCTCGGGTCGCGGCACTCCTGCTGCGCGGAGTTCCTTCTCCGACCATCCGGCGGCGAGGGCGTCAGCCCATGCCTTGCTGTGCCGGTTCTGCGCGTCGCTAAGGGTGGCGCGTGCGGTGTCGGTGTCGTTGGCGGCGGAGACGATCGTGCGGACCGCCTCGACGCGCTTCTCGACGCTCTGTTCGAGCAGTCGGCGGGCGGCGTCGGCGGCGTCGTCAGGGTTCCTCGTGTGGTCGCTCATGCGGAAAGGCTAGCCGCCACCACCGTCATCCGGAAGGCGCGGATTTGACGTCTCGGCTTCGGCTTCTCCGGCCGAGACGGTCGGGTTCCCTTCGGACCCAGTGCTGCACCTGCGCTGCGCTCTGGGTGAGTAGCTTTTTTGGAGCAAGCTATAAACTTACGTGCCGTAACTCGCTTCTCGTCCTTCCGCTGCGCGGCGATCCTCGGCATACTTGCCGTATGGTCCCCGCCAGTTGGCGGGTTCGCTGCGCTGGGCCCCGAAGGGATGGTGACGCTCGTGTCCGAGTCGAGTGAGCACCGTCTGTTCGGTCGCAAGCGACGTGCGAACGCGGGTGGCGAGTCTCGCCGCGAGAAGCGGTACGTCGTCATGGTCACGCCCGAGGAGGATGCGCAGCTTCGGGCTCGGGCAATCGTGCGTGAGGTGACGGTGCCGCGGTTGCTGTTCGAGTCCGCGACGGCCGAGGATGCGGTCATCACTGATGCGGAGTTCAAGTCGGTTGCCGCGGATCTGATGAACATTCGCAGCACGATGGGGTACGTCTCGAACAACCTCAACCAGCTCGCCCGGTTCGCGAACACGGAGAGCCGATTCCCCGACGAGGCGGAAGCGGCGATCGCTGAGTACCGCGCGGTTGTGTCGGAGTATCGGGCGGCGATGAAGAGGCTGGCCGGCGCGTGATCCCGAACGTGACCCGGGGTGGGCGCATGTCCGGACTGATGACCTACTTGCAGGGTGAGGGTCGGGCGAACGAGCACGAGGAGCCGCACTTGGTCGCTGGTAACGGCGCGGTCATGGCGGAGTACGGTTACGGCGAGTTGGACCGCGCAGCAGCCCTCGCGATCGCTACCGATCTGGACGAGCCGCGCCGCGTCTTCGGAACGTCGGTCACCCGCGTCAAGGAGGTCACGGATCCGGAGACGGGTGTGACGTCGAAGGAGCGTGTCGACGCTGACGTGTGGCACTGCTCGCTCTCGATCAGCGCGGAGGAGGGCCAGCTTTCGGATGAGAAGTGGGCCGAGATCTCCGAGCGGTTCGTGGAGCGGATGGGGTTCGCCGGCGCCGACATTGGCAAGGCCGATTGCCGGTGGGTCGCGGTGCGTCATGGCCTGTCGAAGAACGGCAACGACCACGTGCACATCGCCGTGTCGTTGGTGCGCGAGGACGGCACGAAGGCGTCTGTCCATCACGACTTCTCGAAGGCGCAGACGATCACCCGGGAGCTCGAGCGGGAGTTCGAGTTGCAGCCGCTGCATGAGTCCGAGCGCGCAGGTGCGCAGCGCGGCGAGAAGCCGGCCGAGCGCGAGTCTGCATCGCGCCGTGGCGCGACCGAGGTCGACGCGAAGCGGTTGGAGCGGAGCCTTCGAGCTGCGGCTACCGCGTCGCAGTACGAGGGCGAGTTCGTGCGTCGGATGCGCCGCGAGGGCATCCTGATCCGTCCGCGGTTCGCGGTCGGACGTGACGACGTCGTGGTCGGCTACTCCGTGGCGCTGCGTCCGGAGAAGGGACAGCCCGTCGTCTGGCACGGAGGTGGCAGGATCGCCCGCGACCTGACGCTCCCGGAGCTGCGGAAGGGATGGCCGGACCGTCCTGAGTCCGCGACCGAAGCGGTGCAGGAATGGCGCGCGACGTCGAAGAATCCGTGGCAGTACCGGCCGGTGAGCCCGGGGCGCGAGGAGAGCGAGATGTCTCCGAAGTTCTTCGCCATGTACGCCGAGGACATGCGCCGGCTGCACGACTACATCGCCTCCGTCGACCCGTCCGATAAGGCCACCTGGGCGCACGTCGCCCGCGAGACGTCGGGTGCGTACGCGGCGTGGTCGCGGCGCCTGGAACCGACGCCGGGACCGTTGGCCGAGGCGTCGCGGACGCTGGCCCGGTCCGCGCAGCTGCGAGCGGGCGAGTCGCGGCCGCGACCTGTCGCGATGCCGTCGATGGCGACGACCGCCGCGCTGATCCTGGTGCAGGCCAAGCGAGGCCAGAACGCGGCCGCGGAGGCTCTTCTGTTGAAGCGGCTCGCGCAGACCACCGCATCGATCTTCCGCGCCGCGAAGGCGGTCGGGGACCTGCACCGGTCGCAGGAGCTCGCGCGGATGATGACGCAGCGCCTGACCGTCGTCCGCGACGGCTACACCGCTCAGATCACCGCCAACCAGGTCGCCGCGCTCGCCCCGGAGCAGCAGGCCGCGAAGCAGCGCGCCGACCTCGCCGCGGGTCGCGGCGGGCCGGTACCCACGCGCTTGACTCCCGCGACGGAGCCGGCGGTACAGGTGCCGACCACGAAGACTCCCGGCACGCGTGAGCGCGACGGTTTCGAGAGATAGCGAGAGGGGACAGAGCTATGAGCGATGGGGACAGCGTTGAGGATGAGGTCGGACAGTCGGCGAGGGTCGCGCTGACCGTCGCGCTCCAGCTGGGCGACAAGTTCGCCCGCCTGCGGGAGGACTTGGCGCGTGAAGCGCTGCGCAAGAGCGAGGCCGACGCGCGCGCTCTCGCCGCTCGGTTCTCCGCCGAGCGCGACGTCGCGCGTGCGCAGATCGCCGTTGTGGACCGGCCCGACTGGTGGCAGCGCACCGAGTTGCAGCAGGTCGCTGACGTCCTCTCCACGGCGCAGCAGTGGAAGGACCTCGACCCTGTGGCCGAACGTGCCACACAGACCATCGCGCGTGAAGTCCAGGACCGCTACGGCGTCGACGTCGCCGATATCGCGGACAAGCTGCGCGGCGACCAGCCGGCCGACTTTTCCGCTGAGAAGGCCCTCGCCGTCGTCGCAGCCGCTGAGGCCACCGATCGGGTACCCGAGTCCGGCTCTGCGGACCCGCTGAACGAGGTGAAGGCCCTGGCCGGCCATGACGCGGCGGTGGACGCTGCGATCGCTGAGAAGTTCCCGCAGCTCCTCACCGAGGACCAGCGCGCGGCCGTCGACGGAGGACGGGCGGAGAGCGTCGAGACAACCGTCGAAGCCGCAGCCGTCGCCGGGATGATGGACGCCGACCAGCGCCGCGCCGACGCCACGCGGGACGGGCCGACCACGCCGACCGACCAGGGCGGAGCGGAGAACGGTCAAGAGAACATCGATCAGGCGGCCGCGCTCGAGCTGCACGCGCGCGAGTACGAGGTGCAGGCCGAGGAGGGCGGAACCTCCGAGCAGACGCCCGACCAGCTGCGTGCGCTCGCGGACGACGCGCGCGCTCAGGCGCAGCTCTACCGGGACGGCGCCGGTGCGCAGACCGCCGCCGACAACACCGCAGCCTCCGAGCTCGCCGCCGCCGGTGGAGACCTCAACCAGTCCATCGCGGCCGACGTCGAGGCCGGGCGTCTCGATCAGTTCGCGGCCGACGCGGAAGCCGCTCGGCTCGGCAGGTTCGATAACAACTACCAACTGGCTCTCGACAGCGGCGACGTTGACGAGAACGTCGACTTCCTGCTGAGCGAGGCAGACCGGTTCGATCGCGAGGCGGATGCCGGCGGAACAGCGACGCTGACCCCGGAACAGCTGCGCTCCGACGCTGCGGAGAACCGCGACGAGGCCGCCTACTTCCGCAACGAGCCCTTGCCCTCCCAGAGTGATCGTTCCGCTGACGCCGTTCCGGTCGGCGCCGAGGGGCGGGCAGATGCGCTGCGCTCCGAGAGCCAGCTGTCGTACGACAGCGCCGCTCGTCGCACGGCCTCCGCGAACGAGATGAAGGCCCACGGGATCCCGCAGGACGTCATCGACGTGCGCATGCGCGCCGACGTCGCCCAGGGCCGGCCAGCGAGCGAAGCTGTCGCACAGTCCGGACGTGTGAACGTGCCGAAGACCAGCCGTGGTCGTTCAGCTGCGCGATCACCGGAGCGCAGCGAGCAGGCGCGCTAGTTACTGTCGGCGATCCAGTCGACGGCGTCTCGATGACTGAACCGTCGGCCGCAGTGGCGGTGTGAGAGCGTGGCTGGCATGACGGCGATGATTCCGAGTGAGTACCGCGCGACTCTGGACGAGTTGAAGCGGCACGTGCACGCTGCTCGCTTCCAGGCACAGCGGAAGGTGAACACGGAGCTGTTGCGACTGTGGTGGCAGATCGGGTCGACGATTCTCGAGCGTCAGCAGCGGGAGCCGTGGGGGAGCAGCGTCCTCGAGCGACTCGCCGAGGATTTGCGGGCGGAGTTCCCCTCAATGAAGGGGTTCTCCCGTGCGAACCTGTTCTACATGCGTCGCTTCGCGGCGGCATGGCCGGACGAGGACGCCATTGTCCAACGACCCGTTGGACAATTGCCGTGGGGTCACATCACCGAGCTGCTCGACAAGCTCGACGACCAGGAGTTGCGCGAGTGGTACGCAGCGAAGGACGTCGCTCATGGTTGGAGCCGGCCGGTCCTCGGGCACCAGATCAAGACTCGGCTGCACGAGCGAGAAGCTGCAGCGCCGAGCAACTATGCCGGCACTCTCGCGCCGGTCGACTCTGCACTCGCTCAGCAGATCACTCGTGATCCGTACGCGCTGGACTTCCTCGCGATCGACAGCGACGCCACGGAGCGTGAGCTGGAGGAGCGCATGGTCGTCCGTATCGCGGACACCCTCCGCGAGCTCGGGCCAGGGTTCGCGTTCGTCGGCCGACAGGTGCACTTCGAGGTCGACGGCGACGACTTCTTCGTCGACCTCCTGTTCTTCCATGTCGACCAGCTCCGCTACATCGTCGTCGAGCTGAAGACCACGAAGTTCGATCCGCGAGATGCAGGACAGCTCGGCTTCTATGTCGCTCTGGTTGACGACAAGTTGCGCGTCCTCGGCAAGCATGAACCGACAGTCGGGATCCTCGTCGTCACTGACAAGAACGACGCCGTCGTCCGCTACGCCCTGGCCTCCACCACCCAGCCGGTCGCGGTCAGCCGCTACGAGCTCTCCGAGGAAGCCCAAGCAGCGCTGCCCGATGAGGCCTCCATCGTCGACGCCTTCACCAGGGATGTAGCAAGTCCCGACATTGAGTAGCACGCTGAGGAGCGCAGAAGTCGATCCGGGCTTTGGGATCGGGAGCGCTTCAGGCTCTGTTCCCCGCCGAGGGTACTCAATCACGCCAGCAGGTGTGACCAGGGTCGAACTAACCCCGAGGTGCAGCTGCTGATGACCCGACCGGCCCTTTCCCACTATGCGCAATATCCGATAATCGACGTTATGTCAGTTTTCGAGCTGGAAAGGCCTCGTTGTCCCGTCGTGGCGGTGCGTCAGCATCGTGGGTCCCGCGGTCGTGGTCGGCTGGGACCTCCTGCGGGCTCATACCGCGCACAACAACGACCTGAGCCTGCACGCCCACGAAGTATCGATCGGGGAAGTACAGCCTGCCCGCTGGATCGGTCATTTTGAAGGAGGCGATGCTGGCGCCTTCGACGTATTGCGCGACGCATGGGACGACGATGACTACTTCTTCGCCTGGGTCGGTGTCCGTTATCGGAACCTGCAGTGGTGTCGTGATCAGTCCAGCTCCGGACGCGATGCCTACCCGGGTCAATCGCCTATCGCGCCATGGCACGCTGCCAACGTTCTGAAGTGTCCACGTCTTGGTGAAGCGCTGGCCGGGAGCCATCAATGTGCCGTCCGCAACGGTCTCCTCGAGGAAGATGCTCTCATCGAGGGCGTTGGCAGCTGGAGACGGCGTGGTGGTTGTTGTCACGCGCAGCAGACGCAGTCGTCTCTTCTCCATGAGCACAGACTCGTACCGGGCGATCAGGAGGCCCTGTGTGTCGAGGATGTCTT
The DNA here is from genome assembly GCF_002932635.1 of Rathayibacter sp. AY1D1. Lineage (NCBI taxonomy): Bacteria > Bacillati > Actinomycetota > Actinomycetes > Micrococcales > Microbacteriaceae > Rathayibacter > Rathayibacter sp. AY1D1. The sequence continues at coordinate 3,502 of NZ_PSVY01000038.1, read as the reverse complement.
CAAGCAGGAGAACCACCAATTCTGAGGGAATGTCACGGCCTTCCTCGGCCGCGCTCACTGTCCGCCGATCTCGCGCGATCCGCCGCGCGAGCTCCGCTGCAGACAGGCCACGTTTCTCCCGCCAAAATCTCAGCTCATCGCCGAACTGCTGTCGTTGAGTGTCATGGCGACCCGGAGGACGGCGTTCTCGTGGCATTTTTTGCCAATCTGCGTTGGGGGTGTTCGCCCACAACGTACCGGCCCGGGCACCCTCGTCTCACTACCAATTTGGTGGGCATGAGCGAGGGAGAAGGCACCATGAGTGGAACGATTCTGGCGCGGCGGCCAGCTGGACAGAGCGGTTCGCCGGCTACTCGCCGACGCGGGATCATGGGGGCGGTCGCGGCGCTGTTCGCGGTCCTTCTGACCCTGACGTTGGCGACGCCCGCGCAGGCGCTGTCGGGGTCCGGGTACAACAACACGCTGCCGTACCAGCAGGGGTGCGGTCGCGGGGCGTACGCCATCTCGTCCAAGGCGATCCTCGGCGGCACGGTGAGCATGGTCTACTCGCCGACCTGCCAGACGAACTGGCTCGAGTGGTACGGCCCGAACCGCTTCACGAGTAAGAAGATGTACCAGCCGGTTCAGACGGCCGCCGAGAACGACACTGCCGGCTGGTCGTACTCTCGCCAGGTCTACGCCCCGGGCGCGACTGTCGCTCGAGGAGAGATCTACGTGTGGGTCGACAACACCGGACGCAACGGCTCGCAGGCCTGGTCCGTGCGGTGCGGATCGACGTGCGAGTGGGTCCAGTTCAACTGATCAGAGCATGCTGCAAGCAGCCCCCGTCGACGAGCTCGGCGGGGGCCGCTTACGTTTTGAGTCGGATGCCGAGCTGAACGCATCGGCCTTACACAGAGGTCGTGTCTAGGGAGGGGCGGGTTCAACAGCAGCTGCCTCCTGGTGGTGCTGGCTACTCGCCGGGGGTTCGTGCGAGGTAGCGCCCATTCGTCCGAGCCGTCTAGGCGCTGCTTGCAGCACTGACCAGAGACGCGAACGAGCGGCTTGAACTATGGCTGATTATCGGGATCGAACATCCCGTCGGGTGGTGACTCGTAGGGCAGCGGCTCCCCCGGGAGATTCTCGTCCGTCGCGCCCGTGAACGGTCCTTCTGTAGACAGCAGGGCGGCCATGTGTGGCTCGGCGTGATTGATCCACCAGGCGCTGATCCCGAGCCCTGCGTCGAGGCGGGATGCTTCCCAGCTGCGCCAGAGCGCTTCGATGCGTTGCACTGCTTCATCGATGGTCCACCAGTCGGCGCGCCAGCGTCCGGTTCCCTGGCCCTTGGCGGAGACGCGGCGGCGGTACGTGTACCGCCAGTACTTCCGCAGCCACTCGTCCGCGGATCCGTAGACGAGGGTCGGGGCGGAGTCCTCTTCGAACGAGCGCTGCACGGCCGCTTCTGCGCGGGCCTGAATCAGCTCGACCCGTTCGGGCGTGAGCGCTCGTTCGAGGGCCTCTTTCGTCATCCCGGCGATGATCCCGGTGATGATGTCCGCGACCTCTCTCGCGGCGATCGTGTCGACGTCGAACGCGCCGAGCAGCGACGCAGCCGCGGTGTCGCTGTCCCCGTCGACGGCGGCCAAGAGGCCCGCAGCTTCCTGCACGTCTCCGCCCGCGAGCGGATCGTCGTCAGTCATGCTGCGCCTCCGTCCGCCGGGCGTCCTCGTTCTCCATCAGAGCCCGCATCGAAGCAGCGAGGTCGATCGCCGGAGCCGGCTCGACGGACGCCACGACCGGCTCGGCGCTGGTCACGACCGGCTGCGCGGCCGTCGCTACGACAGGAGTCGGCTCGGCGTCGCGTACTGGCGCGGTCGCGGGGTCGTGGGCGGCGATGGATGCCTTGATCGCTGCGACCTTCTCCTTCGCGCCCTCGTACCAGGGCACGGTGCGCAGAAGCGCGGCCCTGGATCCGGTGGAGAGCATCACGGCGCGGCCGCGGGGCATCGCTCCGAGCTCGTCCACGGTCAGGATCCGCTCGCGCTTCAACGCGATCGAGGTCGAGCGGACGCCCTTGTTGTAGCTGGCGGAGGTCGTTTCGCGGTCGTAGTCTCCGACGAGCTCGGAGACGTTCTGGAGGAAGTCGTTCTCCTTCACGCTGCCGAGGTAGAGGAACGCGTTCGACGCGCTCCACAGCTTCAACATGCCCTCCTTGCCGAACACGGCGACGCCCTGCGACCAGGACTGGAACACCGACATGATCGGGATCCCGCGGGAGCCGAAGTGCGAGTACAGGTCCGGGAGGTCCCGCCACCGGCACACGTTCGCGGCCTCATCGAGGATCCCGACGAGCGGCGTGCGCAGTCGGCCCCCGGGCGAGGTGTCGGCGAGGTCGGTCGCCGCCTCGAGAGTGGCGGCGGTGAGCGCGGTGACGAGGGGCCCGGCGGTGCCGGCGCCCTCCTTCGACAGGGAGTAGAGCGTGCCGGAGCCGCGAACGAACTCTGCCGCGTCGAACTGCGGCCGCGGGTCCGCGGTGCCGCGGGGGTTCACCCAGTCCGCGACCTGCGTGTTCTTCAAGCACGCCGCCATCTCCTGCGCGGTCGAGTAGACCGACCCGCGCAGCTTCTCGGTGGACTGGATGATGCCGAGCACCGCGTCGCCGGTCATCGGGTATCCGCCGGAGCGCAGCAGTCGCACCGGCTCCTCGTTGGTGACGTCGGTGAGCCACGCGAACACCTGGCTGATCGGCTTCTGCCCGACCGCTGCGGCGAGCAGCATGCCGGCGAGGAGGTTCTGTCCGGCGCCGTCGAAGAAGGCGTCCGTCTTCGCGTCCGTCGCCCGGGACCCCGAGGCGAAGTACTGCGCGAGTTTCGCGGCGCGCACGTCGTCAGTGACGTAGGACAGCGGGTTCCACCACCAGGTCGGGTCCTCGCGGGCGACGCGCTGCGGGTCGAACACCCACACAGGTCCGTCCTTCTCGCGGACGTCACGGGTCGCGTCGAGCACGTCGCGCTTGTTCGAGGTCGTGACGACTGCGCCCGGGGCGGCGATGATCGCCGGGATGACCAGCGACGTCGACTTCCCGACGCGGGGGCCGGCGACGACGGTGATCATGTCCTCGAACGAGGCGTAAAGCATCTTCCCCGTCGACACGAGCCGCCCCACTGGCACGCCGGGCGAGCCGTCAACACCCAGGCGCTTGGACTTCTTCATCGCCTCCTTGCTCAGCATCGGCGCCAAGTCTCGTTCGGTCGCCATGTAGCGGGCAGCCCGGTCGACGTTCGCGCGACCCTTGCGGCCGAGTGCCCTCATCCAGAGGAACCACAGAGCGACGAGGACGATGACGCCGCCGGCGGCCGCGGCGATCATCGTCGCGGACGAGGACCAGGTGACCGTGCCGCGGGCAAGCCCCGACAGGATCTCGAACGGGTCCGAGGGCAGGCCCTCGTTCACGCCGTCGAGCTTGGAACCGACCGCGACGGCCACCCAGACGATGCCGATCGCAGCGATCGCCGCGAGGGCT
>NZ_PSVY01000037.1:0-21069 GCF_002932635.1 Rathayibacter sp. AY1D1 | reverse complement strand
AGAACCGCCGCACCGGCCGCGTCCTCGAAGCCGACGCCATCGGCCCCAACCTCACCCGCGCGACCGCCGTCGTCACCACAACCACCCAGCGCGCACCCCACCGAAACGCCGCCCCCGCGGCTGAGTAGGACTCGGCCCTCCGAGATACTCCGCCATCCGCCGCAGAGTTCGCCGTTCTACGGCCGATACTCGCGGTTCTCCGTAGAGGACGGAGGCGGTCCGGGGTTGGGCTGCTGGAAGCTGCCCACGCCCAGAGCAGCGAGTCCCGCGGACACCGCCGCGCCCAGAAGACGGAAGACGATCACGAACGCCTTTCCGACGAACTTCAATACGTTTGCCATCACGAGACCATCGCTTTCCAGAACTGATCGCAACGCTAGTGGTTCCGAGCGAATCCCGGTGGGTTCTACTCCGAGCCGTTCGCGATCCGGACCGCGTAGAGGATGACGTGATCCTCCGAGATCGCTGTGCCCACTTCCGCGATCGCCGCGGCGCTCGTCGCCGCGTTGCTGCGCACCACCGTTGATGCCGATTCCGCGCGCGTCCGGTGTGCCAGTTCCCACATGCCTCCATCGTCGCATCCGACGCTGACACGACCCGCTCGAGCGCGGGGGCCGGCGGCGCCGGCCCGTGAGGGGCGACCCCCTCACGCTCCCCGGTGTCCCGTTCCGGGGCGCGAGCTGCACTCGCGCAACGGCGACGGAGCGCCGCCTTTGGGAGGCCGCGATGCGGCCCGTTCCACCCGTTTTCTTCACCTCTCCGCGGTTTCAACCTATTTCGCTCCACCGGCTCCGTGCCACCGCTAGCGGACGCGCCCTGCGGGCTTATTTCGCCCGCTATCGGCGTCACTGCGCCACCTCCACTCAAACGGTTTTCCCCGCCGGAGAGGCAAAGAAAAACGATCAGCCAGAGGGAGCACTCACACCATGCAGACCACCACCGACTTGCAGACCACCGCGAAGACCTACCTCACGCTCGCGAACACCCGCGCGGTCGACGTCCGCGTCGTGGGCACCGACCCCACGACGGTGCCCTCGGTGCACGTCACCCGCCGCAAGTCCGGGGTCTGGGAGGCGTGGCACTCCGACCAGCTGCACGGCATCACCAGCGGCTCATTCCGCCACTGCGTCGCCCACGCCCGCCGCGCAGCGATCCGCCGCGTCGCCCCGTTCCTGAACCGCTGAGAGGACCACACCATGACCCGCACCGTCACAGGCCGCGCCACGGCCGAACAGCTCGCGCTCATCCTCGCGATCAGCCGCGACGAGGACCCGGAGAACACCACCGCGACCGACGCGGAGATCCTCGCGCACACCCGCAACACGCTCGGACTGCCGGGGGAGTGCGGACCCGGCGCGATGCCTGTCTACGACGACGGCACCGCCGAGGCCGCCGCGCTGATCGCGTTCCTGACGCCCGCCGAGTAGCGCGGGGGAGGGGCCGGCCTTCGGGCCGGCCACGATGGGCGATCCCCTCGCGCTCCCCCGTGTTCCGCCGGAGGCGGGACGCGAGCTCCGCACGCGCAGCGGTGACGGAGCACCGCCGGCGGGAGCCGCTACGCGGCAGGTCCTTTGCGAGCCGAGCGCGCACACTACGAGGTTGCGGCGCCAGATCAGAGACGTGTCGGGCGGCGAAGAGAGGGTGGTCATGAGCGCTCCGTGCGAAGGGGATGTGCGCAGGCAGCACGACCACCGCGACGGGGGCGCCTACCGGACTAGGACCCGTCGCGGCGAAGAAGGAGCTGCCGAACGACCATGATTGGTTCACCGTAGCCGAGAAGCGACAGGGATCGATGTCGACTGCCGGATTCTGCTCTGACAGAACGCGGTCACGGCACCATTATTCGGACACGGTGCCCATCGCGTCGCGCAAGGGGATCGTTCAGCGGTTCACGCGATTCGCGGCCGTCTGAACGATCGGCAGCTTCTTCGCACGAAGGGTGGCGGCGAGGAGCCAGCCGAGGAGGGAAGCGATTCCTGCCGTGACTGCGTATTCCGTGATGAGGCCCGCGGAGGAGGGCCAGGTCGCGTTTCCCGACGCGAGTACCAGTGCGGTGGAGGCGGCGGCGCCGATCGCGAGTCCCAGGCCCAGGAACGCGGCCGCCTGCCCGACGCGCGGGAAGCGGAGTGTCCGCCGGTCGAGCCAGAGACTCGAGGGAAGCCATAGGAGTGCGCCCGCGACAGTGAACGCAGCTGCCGTGCCCGCGATGAGCCCTGCTGCGGACCCGCCCGATACATCCCAGCTACCCGCAGTTCGCAGCAGCGCGAGGATCGCAACGGTCGGCCACGCCAGAATCCCCCATGCCAGTTCTCGTGCTCCCATGAGCATCATCGTCCAGCACATCGGTGAACACGCCATGAATCAGAACCGTCCAGCACGCCGGTGAGCGGCGCGTCAGTGAGACGTGTCGAGGACGGGTCCGCTGCGGGGAGCGGCGTTTCAGGGTCGGGCGCCGTGAGCGGAGTTCGGGCCAGTCGGCGGCTGAGAACGTCGAGCTCGGCCGTGAGTGAGGCGATGGTGGGGCGTTTCGATCGCTGATTGCGGTTGAGGCCTACCTGCCCGGAGAGATTTCCTGTACAGAACGGCTTGGCCGCTCGGTGTCACGTCGCCCGTATCGCGCCACGATGCCGGTGACGAGAGCGAGCACCGCGATGGTGATCGAGGCGATGATGCCAGCCATGAACGCTCCGGCGTAGGCGAGGTCGTATGTCGGGTAGTCGGTGACCTGCGTGTAGGCGATCCAGAGCATGAACGCGACGGTCATGGCGACTCCCGCGACGGCCGCGGCAACGATCCATATGACGCGCCGCCGAGCCGGTGAGAATTTGCGCGCAAGAGAGCTCTGTGCCATATCGAAACTGTTGCAGGTTCTGATGAACACCGCATGACCAAGAGCGTACCGACGTCAGTTGCTGAGCAGCTGGCTTGTCCCGTCAGGGGATTCTTGGCCGGGTGCGCGCATGGGGCCGCTCTGCGGTCAGGTTCAGTGGGTGAGTCGGCGGACCTGTGCGGCGGAGGGCTGGCGGTCGGCGTAGAGGCGACTCGTGCGGTCGGGTCCGGGCCGGAGTGCCCGGAGTTCTGATCGCCGCGGCCCGGGGTAGGCAACGAGGACCGCCGACCATCCGCACGGGAAGGGTCCGCCGGGTCCCGCTCTTCTCCTGAATCCTCGCGGTGAACGCGTTCAGGAGTTCGGCCGCCGTCATCGTCGGGGGAGGCGTGCCCGCCGGAAGGCGTCGGCGATGCCCGAGAGCCGACGGGGATCAGGCGACAGCGCTGCCCGCCAGCGGATGTGCGAGCAGGATTCCGGCGACGAGGACGACTGTGGCGGCCGGTAGCACGAACTCGATGGGGCGTACTCCACGTCGTTTCATCGCTGAGGGCGCCAGATGGATGAGCACGCCGACTGCGAGCAGAGCGGCGCACGCGAGAAGACCCCATCCTCCGAGGAAGAGCAGACTGACGGCGGGGCCACTCGAGTCGGGGATCCCGTACCAGATGGCGTCCGCGATCCAGAGCATCGCGGCGGCGACGCCGGCCGATGCGAGCGCGACCCACGACACGACCGTGCTCGAGTCGGTCGAGGTCGATCTCCCGGTGTCCACCTGTCGAACGCTAGAGCAGCCGACGGCGCAGGACAACCAGGCCGGAGCGAATGACAAGTGGACGTGCATCGTCGTCGTTCCTCGCTGCTCCGCAGTCCTGATTCGACACGTGAAGCAGCGGCGGTGACCGCTCAGGGTCGCCGCGCCTCCGCTTCAGTGAGTGCAGGCCAGCCGGCAGACGTTGTCTCCATCTGAGGGGGCGCCGTTTACCGTGCCGGAAGCAGTGACGGGTGACGGCACCGACGACTCAGCTCTCCCAGGTCGCCACGGGGATGTTTTGCTGCCCGTTGCGCTCCGATCGGCGTCGACCTCGCACCTGTGGTCGGATCACTGGCCCGTGAGGGAGTTGATCAGGAGGCTCGTCTCGGTGTCTCTGACGCCCGGGACGGCGCGGATACGTTCGAGGGTGGAGTCGAACTCCGCCATCGTCTGCGTGCGGAGCTGCACGACCAGATCCCACGCTCCGAGGGTCGAGTGCAGACGCTCGACCTCGGTGAAACCGCGGATCGCGCGGACGACGTCCTGACCGCGCTGCGGGTCGCTCGCGACAAGGGTGATGGCGCGGACGGCGTCCCTGTCGATCTCGTCGCTCAACCGGATCGTGAACGCCTCGATCACTCCGGACCGAGTCAAGCCGTCGATCCGCGCGGTCACGGTCGACCTGTTCACCCCGAGCTCTCGCGCGAGGACCGCGACAGGAAGCCTTGATCGGGTGCGCAGGAGAGCGATCAGGCGGCGGTCCAGGTCATCGATCACACGAAAAGCGTACCCACACCTCACACACTGCTGACAATCGCCTACTCGGGCGCGCACTCCGTCGATTGCAGCACCACATCACCGGTTTCTAGCGTGGAGGCCCCGCTGCGACACGCGGCCCGACCCCGAGGACGACCATGCCCACGTCACTCAGCCGCTTCGCCTCCGGCGCCGGCGACCACAACGACCGCGCGATGAAAGCCAGCCCACTCCTGGCCGCCGCGCTCAGCGAACGTCTCGGTGTTCCGCCGACCGTGATCGGACGGCCGCGACGTGCAGCACCGACGAGCTGGGATCAGGAACTCTCGACCGCACTGCCGGACTTGCGATCGATGGCGGCGCACTACGACAGGCTCCTGACCGGCGGGCTCTCACCGGTCACCGCCCTCAGCAGGTGCGCGGTCGCGCTCGCCACCCTGCCTGTGATCGCGCAGCACCGACCCGACGCCGTCGTCCTCTGGTTCGACGCGCACGCCGATCTCAACACCCCCCTCGGCACGACCACCGGGTATCTCGGCGGGCTCGCCCTGTCCGGGCCGCTGGGCCATTGGGACTCCGGGCTCGGGGAAGGATTGCAGGAGGGCGACGTGATCCTCGTCGGCGCCCGTGACATCGATCCACCGGAGCAGGCCCTCATCGACTCGGGTCGGATCCGTCTCGTCCCGGTCGCTCCGGACATGGCCGACGCCCTCCGCCGCGCCGTCGACGGCCGAGCCGTCTACGTCCACATCGACTGCGACGTCCTCGAACCGGGAACAGTACCCACCGACTACCGCGTGCCCGCCGGGATGAGCCTCGGCCAGCTCGAGGACTGCGCCCGAGCCATGACGGGCAGCGAGATCATCGGCATCGAGGTCGGCGAGCTTGAGACGGACGACCCGGACGCGCCGGATGTCGGCCATCCCGCCCGCCGCCTCGTCGGGGCCCTCGAACCGATCCTGAGTCGCCTCGCCGATTCGTCACGCACCGCTCGATGACGCGGCGTCGGTGCCGCTATCAGGTAAGGAGGAGGCAAGGATCGCGCCCTGCACTTCGCGCGGTCGTGGTCGCCGCGAGCGGATCCGTAGCGTGAGCGGGCGTAGGCGAGGGCGTTGTCGCCATCGAGGTGGTGCTTGGCTGGCTTGAGTCAGCCGTTCACGCCGACGAGCTCGCCAGTGCAAGCGTCGAGGACGCCGCCGAAGGGAAAGTCGTCCCCGCCGGTGTAGTCGATGTCGATACCGCCGAGCGCGTCGATGAGGCTCGCGAGCCCTTGCATGACGACGAGGGCGTAGTACTGAATCGACGAGTCCTGGACACCTTCGACGGCATCGCGCATCGCCTCGAGACACGGGCAATGCCGTGCGCCCCAGCATCGGGATGGAGCTCGGGGCTCATCTACTGGACTTCCGAGTAGATCGACTTCAGCATGCACGTGTCAACGTTGCACTCGCCCCAGAGGTACCCGTCGGGTAGATCTCGGCCATCGGGGGTCCCTCCCAGAACGGCACGTCCCGGAGGTCCCATCTCCCGGAGAAACAGAGCGATCACCGAGTGAGGCGGAAGGTCGCTCAGCCGCCGTGCCGGATTTTCTCTCACCTGTTTAATCGGTGTGAAGTCGTGTCGGGCCTGCTGCGGGACGGGCAGTCCTCTCGCGAAGCAATCGTCGCGGAAACACTCTCGGACACTGCGACATGAGCAGTGGGTCTTCCGAGGGAACGTCTGCCGTTTACGGCTCAGATCTTTCGTTGAAGATCCGCAGGCCATCCGTCTAACCAGAGAGTCATACAATGCCGAACTCCTTCCCTTCTGATTTGCCGGTTCCGGCTCGCCGCTCGGTTCCTGACCGCCGGACCGTGCTTTAGGCGGCCGTATGGTCAGCTCCCGTCGTCGTCGCGGCAGTCGGTGCGCCGCTCGCCGCCGCATCGACCACTGTCACGGTCCGGACGGTCGCTTTCGTCGACCAGGACGGTGGCGCTGCCACGTCGTCGTACACCGCGAGCAGCTGCAACCCGTTCAACGCCTACATCCAGGTGAACGACTCCGGAGTTGCGGCCACTGCGGGCATCGCGGTGACGGTGACTCTGCCGTCCGTGCTGCGGTGGTACGACGGCTCGACTGCACCCCGCACACTGTTCACGGGTACTGGCGGAAGCCTCATCCTTGAAGGGGTAAACGGTCTGCGTTTCGCCGCCGCCGGGGTCAGTCAGACGGGCACCATCACTGCGACTACAGCAGGCGTGGTGAATCCGGCCCAGCCGACCGTTCCTGTGGCCGATGCGACCACCGCTGCGAGTGTGAACGGCACCAGTGGCACCCGGACCTCGACCTTCCGCGGACGTCGCGACAATGTCGAGTCGGAGATGCCGGAAGCGGTCACCACTGTGGTCGATTTCGCTGGCGCGTGGACCGGCGTCGGTGACACAGCTGTGACTGCGACCTACACGAGCTACGTCGTCTCCCAGGACGGCGACGTCTTCTCCCACACCGCCCCCTCCGGCGGCTTCTACGAGTGGGAGTCGACGACCCCCATCCGCACCGGCATGACCAACGTCGCGGCGGATGACGGCCTGATCATCGCCGGCGGCGACCGTACAGCCCGCCTGTTCTCAGCGAGCAGCACCACGGTGTACGACTGGGACGGAGCCGCGCTCGGCCCCGTGCCCGGAGGCCGCGCTGTCCTCGACCTCGCGGTGGCGTTCAGCGACGACAGCCTGTGGCGAGTGTCGCTCGTCACAACCGACGGGACCGCGTGGGAGGCGACGAAGACCATCGAGGCCGGAGCGTCCTGGTCGTCGTGGACACAGGTTCTCAATGCAGTCAGCGGGCTCCGTCAGGTCGCCACCGACACCCAGGTATCGGGCGCGACTCGTCGCATCTTCGCGACGACGACCGCTGTGTACGACCAGGACGGCACCCAGCTGACCGCGCTTCCGGCCGGACGCACAGCGAAGGACCTCGGAGTCGAGATCGGCGGCAACTGGATCAACGTGATCGGCGACAACAACCAGTACTACCGCACCCCGTTGAGCAACCCCGGGACATGGGACAGCAACAGCACTGGCAGCCCCGCCGTCACGATCACGAACGTCACCAGCGTGGCGTCGGCCTCGACGCCCAACATCGGGATCCGCGCGTTCTACGTGGCAGGCGCGGCACTCTGCAGCTGAGCTGATCACCGGGGGCGTCCTGACGAAAGTGCGCCACGCCCCTGACCGGAGCTCGCGTGTCCGGTGACGTCCTCGCCTCGATCGCCATGGAGGACGTCACCGGACACGTTCCTGCGAGCGTGAGCCTCGTTTACGGTGCGGCCAGCACGGGCATCCGGTGACGATGCCGCGAGGCCGAATCACTCTCAGGTCGACGGCCTCGAGTGGAGCGCCACCGACCGGGTCGCCGTCATCGGTTCCGCCGGAAGGGGAGCGGGAGGGGCGAGGCGGATCGTGTCGGGGCCAGGCTCACCCGCCCGAAACAGACATGATCCGCGCAATCCGCGACGTCCTGAACTGTTCATCGGAAGCGCTCCCGGGTGCCGCGACATCAATCGACGGTTACGTGGTGCGACGACGTGAGGGTCCTCGCCGGGATTCAACGGTGGGGCTCGTGCTGTCCTACCTCCTGCTGGCCATCGCGGTGGTACCGGTCGTTATCGGGTCGTTCGGTCTCCTGGTGGCGCGCCGATCCTTCGGCGTCTCGTCCGGGGCTGATCGATCGACATCCCGTTGGGGGATCGTTCACCGCGCCAGTCCGCCGAGCGGGATGCGCCGCGCACCGGCGCGGGCGGTAGTGTCCCGTTTGACCCGCCCGATGAAATACCCGATGAAGGGGCGGCGGATTCTCGTGGTCGAAGCAACACGGGGACGTTTTGGTCCTGTTGCTGAGCCTAGTTCGTGTTGGATTGTGCGGTGTGTGCGGCTCGGAATCGGGCGGCTGGGGTGTCGTAGTTCAGGAGCTTGCGGGGTCGGTTGTTGATCTCGTGGACGACGTGCCGGACGTGTCGCACTGTGGCGTGAGAGGTCACTTCCCTTCGGGAAGTACTGGCGGAGGAGCCCGTTGTAGTTCTCGTTCGCGCCGCGCTGCCAGGGGCTTGATCGACGTCTTGAACACGGTGAACCTGTTGCGTGAGCGCGGCGTGCAGGTCCGGTCGATCTCTGACGGCATCGATCCGTCGACGTCGGCCGGTCGGCTGATGCTGAACATGCTCGCCACGCTCGCGGAGTACGAGCGGGAGCTCATCGTCGAGCGAGTCAACGCCGGCATCGCCGCTGCCCGTGCGAGCGGGACGCGCTTCGGCCGTCCTCGGTCGGATCCTGCGGTGATCGCGGACAAGCTCGCGATCGCCGCGGACGCTCGAGCGCATGGCCGCACGGCTGAGGATTCTGCCCGTCTCGTCGGGTGGAGTCGCGCGACGCTCTATCGCCACCAGGCGGACGCGGCTGGGCGCGCGGCTACTGGAGAGCAGTCGGCATCCCGGTAGGGGACTGCGCTGTGGTCGCGATCCGCTGGACTGCATGGACCCGGTCCTGTGCGGATCGTGAAAGGCGACGGCGGACGCCGACGGTGACGCCGATTCAGTGGACCGCGTCGTAGGCCTCCTGCGCGCGTGCGGGGATGGGGCCGCGCGGCGACACCTCGTGTCCGTTCTCAGCCGCCCATTCCCGGATCGCCTTCAGCCGTTGCGGGCCGTTCTGCGTTCGGGCAGAGGACGCGGACGGCGCCGCGAAGCGTTCCCGGCGCACGCGGCGGCCGGCGGTCGCGTACTTCTCGGAAACACCGCGCAGCTCGGCCGCGTTCTCCGCGGACAGATCTATTTCGTAGTTCACGCCCTCGATCGAAAATTTCACGGTTCCACCGGCGGCGATCGCGGAGCCGTTCAGATCATCGATCAGAGTCAGCGTCTGTGCCATCAGGGGTATCTCCAAGCAGAGGGAAAGGGCGGCCGTCTTGTTTCCAGCAGTCGTCCACTCCCGGCCCGTCGCCCTGTTCTGTGCGGCGCAAACCTAGCCTGGCAGAGTAATGCTCGTAGCCGCGAGCGGACCGTGCGAGCCGCCTTCTCGGATCGGTTCAGCGGGTGCAAGTGGTCACGGTGTCGACCGGAGACGGCCGTGGAGCCGATGCCCGTCGACGCCGCGTCGTGGGCGGCGGGGAGGGATACGTCGCAGAGTTCTGCTTTTCGGGCGTCACTGGGCCAGTCCGCGAGAGCTGCCTATACCCGTGTCGCGGACAGTGCCGTTCGTGCAAGCCGCCCGAGGTCTCGTGCGACCAGGCACTCCAGCCGGCGCCAGTCCTCCGCTGTGAGGAGTAGGTACTTGTGTCGCGCGAGCTCCCTCTCCCCTCGAATTCTTCAAGGTCTGAGATGAAACGACCAGAATGATAAACATCTTCCGGGTTTCACATGGCGTTTTGGCTTCCAAGATCAAGAGAACTGAAGCGTTACATGGCGGCTTCGGGTCGTGTGGATACTTTGCTCGCAAGGGGGTGGGGCGCAACATGGATGAGAGCCGCAGGGAACACCTCATCAGGAGCTTCCCTGCGGCTATCATCGATAAGTGCGTTTATTGTCTAGAACTATTACTCGCCAAGATCTCGACGCGAACGGATAACAGAATAAACAAGGAGAGTCACGGCGCCGACAAGCGGAATCAGAACAGTGACCAGGAGCCAGGCCAACTTCTCACCACGTGGAGCGGAGCGCCTCCAGTTGACCACGAGAGCCAGCGTGGTCAGTGCTACATACAATGTGATCCAGGCATAGCTTGCGATGTCGAGTCCAAGCCCTGGGCTGATCTCATCTGTCACGTTACTCATTGATGTTCTCCTTAGGACTGGGTCGCCCAGGCGCGGTCTCCGCCGACATTCAGAGCAACCCAGACGTTCCAGCTTCCCCAAGGAGCCGTCACGTCGCTCTGTCCTCGGAGTACTGCCGGGCCGGAGAACCCCTCACTCATCTTCTTGACCGTGAAAGTTGGGCTCGAGCACGTCATCGGGCTGCATCGCTGCCACGTCATGCCTGTTCCGATGATCTGATCGTAGCCGCCCTGAATAAGTGAGTAGCTGGCTACGAACCCGGCCTGGATCGCTCCGGCCGACCATGTCGCTGTGACCGAGCACCCATTCGAGTTCTGGTATCCCGAGCCCGTCTGCACGGAGCAACCGCCGATCTGAGCCATTGTGGCGACTCCTCCAGGAGTGCCGGATGGGCTCTCCACTGCAACAGTGTTCGCGGAACCGTCCGGAAAGATCGACACTGTCACGAGGTCTCCATCGTCGGCTAGCGGGCCATCTCCTATTTGGACGTAGGAGTGAGACGAAACGGGTTCCGCGCCCAAGAATGCGTCCACGGGCTGTCCGCTTTCGAGTTTGGAGACCAGCGCTTCGACGGTGGCAGGTTCGGTACCGAGTGATGCATAGCCGGCGCGCATATCCGCCCACGGATCTTCTGTCGGGGCTGCTGTCGAGAGCGGTGCGGCTGCTCCGGCGCCAAGAAGTACTGCGGCCACGCATGCAAGACCTCGGATCTTTTCGGAGAGGGTTTTGAGTTCGATCGACGACATGTCGTACTTCCCTTCAATCGGCGGGTTCTCGACGGACGCAGGCTTGCATCCGCAGTCGCAGAACCGTCTCATTGAGGCTCGTGAGTGTCAAGAGTCATCGTCCGAGTGGCGGGATAAGTGGCGCACTCGGATATGGAGTTGTACTCGCCTTTCAGTGAGTGCGACTCTGGTTGTACTTGAAAGCCAAATCGGACCCGGCTTGCGGGCTCATTCTGCGCGGAAGCGGCGGGCTTCGCTCCGAGATGAAGGACAGAAGCGATGCGGTAGCCGGAATCCGCGCCGAACGATCTCGAAATGACCACATGAGTACGTTTCACGTTATAAGGGAGAGGTGGCACTGTTGTGCTCATGACAAGTTCGAACTATCGCAGAAGACCGGCGGAACCTCTTCAGGATCGGGCTCGTCGCTCACGAGCGGCGATCGTCGCGGCGGCACGGGACGTCGTCATCGACGCCGGCCGAGATCGGGCGACGACTGCCGAGGTGGCCGCACGTGCGGGTGTCGGGATAGGAACTCTCTACCGATATTTCCTGGATTTAGGAGACGTGCTCGAGGCCGTCTATGCCCAGGATGCGATCTATGCCAGATATCAAGCGGCGCTGAGAGCCGCGCACGCAGCGGCGAATTCTGAGGACTCCGAGACGCTCGCGGTGGAGGCTCTCCAGAAGCTCATAGAGGAGCTGAGAGCGGAGTCGCTCCTCGAAAGCGATCTGCGTCTCTACGCCTAGTCGCAGGAGCCTGGCCGCGGCGCACGGAGGCGTGTCCGCCGGCACGAGGCCCCGGTTCGTCTACCGGACTCTCGCAGTGAAGTATTCGCCGGGGGAACTGCTAGCGCCCAGCGCCCGACCGCTCCCCGAACTCCACGAGCTTCGCGAACAGGTCCTCGATCAGCCAGCGGGTGTCGAACGCCTCGCAGACCCGGATCGTGTACGGCCCGGAGTCGGGCAGGAGCTCGCCGTCCGCGGAGAACCGCGGTGCGCGGCGCTCCCGCCAGCGTCCGCCGGCGGGGTTCATCACGGCGCCGATCGCCGGGCTGTCACCCAGCGATCGGAAGTCGAGCGGACCGTACGGAATGGTGTCGTTGAACGCGATCAGCTGGTCCACGAGGTAGTCGGCGAGGGGACTCGTGCCGCGCAGCCGGGTCCGCAGCTCGGCGTGGCCGACTCCGACTCCGGAGTACACGGGCATCGGGATCTGCCAGAGGGCGACGCCCGACTGGAGCACGAGGTTCGCGGCGTCGACGTCGTTGATCAGGTTGAACTCGGGGCTGTAGGCGGGGATCTCGTCGTAGGGCGGGCCGCCGACCCAGACGACCACGACGTCGCGGGAGGCGATCGACGGCTCGAGCTGCAGGGCGGCGGCGACGTCCGTCAGCGGCCCGAGCACGGCGATCCACAGCCGGCCGGCGTCGCGCAGCGCCTCCGCGACGATCAGGCGGGCGCCGTCCGACGCCTCGGCGGGCAGGGCCGACTCGGCGCCGTCGACGACGGTCACCGTCGAACCCGCCAACTCCACGATGCGGTCGATCTCGGCGCGCGACTCCGGCATGCTCCCCGGCCGGCCGAAGTGCGCCGCGACCAGGCCGCGGACGTCGAGGGTCTCGGTCAGCAGCGCCTGGACGATCGCGAACTGGTCGTCGGCCTCGTTCGCCGCGTCGGTGCTGACGATCAGGCGGTGCGGGGGAGGCGGGATCATGCGGACTCGCGCTGCACGAGGGTCGTCGCGAGGATCGGCTGCCGGTCGACCGGGCGGCCCTGCACGACGGCGACGACGGTCTCGGCGGCGACGCGGCCCATGTCCTCCAGGGGCTGGCGGATGGTCGTGAGGGTCGGATCCGAGGTGGTCGCGATGACGACGTCGTCGAAGCCGATGACGGAGACGTCGGCGGGGACGCGGCGGCCGGACGCCTGCAGGACGCGGATCGCGCCGTTGGCCATCAGGTCGGAGGAGGCGAAGACGCCGTCGAGGTCGGGGTGGCGCTGCAGGAGGCGCGCCATCGCGGCGGAACCGCTCTCGAGGGTGAAGGCGCCGTGCACGATCGGGCTGGAGTCGAGGCCGAGCTCGGTCAGCTCGTCGCGCCAGCCGCGGATGCGGTCGCGGGCGGGCTCCATGTCGTGCGGGCCGGCGATGATGCCCAGGCGCCGGCGGCCGGAGTCGGCGAGCGCGCGGGCGGCGAGGCGGCCGCCTCCGTAGTTGTCGGAGTCGATGACGATCGCGTCCTCGGGCAGGGCGACCCGCGGGCGGCCGACCCAGGCGATCGGCACGGGGGAGTCGGCCAGCGCCTGCGCGAGGTGGGTGATCTCGTGCTGGAGGATCACGATCGCGCCGTCGACGGCCCGCGAGCGGAGGAAGCGGGGGATGCGGTCGCTGTCGTCGTGGTCGGCGGGCAGCAGCACGGGCTGCACCTCGCCGGCGTAGAGGCCCTTCGCGGCGCCCTTCAGCACCGAGGTGAAGAACGTCCCGGTGAGGCTGTCGAGCTCGTTGAAGGCGACGATCAGGGCGATGGCCCCGGCCCGCCCGCCGCGGAGCATCCGGGCGGCGCTGTTCGCCTCGTAGCCGAGGGACTTCGCGGCGCGCTCGACCGCGGCGGTCATCCGGACGTCGACATTGGTGCCGCCTGCGAGCACACGGGCGGCGGTGGCGCGCGAGACGCCCGCGGCCTGGGCGACGTCCACCAGCGTGGGTCGAGTCATGCTGCTTCCTTCTGCGAGGGGAGGTTCCGGCTTCCGCGCCTCCCCGCGGAGCACGGTGGGGAGAGCGTCGGAGTGAAGACTCGCACGGGGCGGCGGGCGGCCGTCCGGAACTGCTCGATTTGCGAAACTTCCCTTTGATACTAGGCGGAGATCGTTATCTCGCGGAGACCGGTTCTCGCTTGCATCGTGCTCGCGGGCGGGTTAGGTTGGCCGCCAAGAGATCGTTCTCTGAGGCCCGCCCTCACCGAAACCCTGCGAATCCCCAACGAAGAGGAATTGTCGTGAAAAGAAGCCTGACGGCCGTAGCCGCCGCAGCAGCAGTAGTCGCGCTCACCCTGACCGGGTGCTCGTCCGGAGGGGGAGGAGGCGCCTCGGACGACCCGAACGCCGAAGCCACCTTCTGGTCCTTCACCGGCATCAACGCCAAGGACAGCGTCGACGAGTACCTCGCGAAGATGCCCGACGCGAAGATCAAGCTCTCCGAGGTCGGCAGCACGACCGAGACCGCCACCGCCCTCACCGCGGCCCTCGCCGGCGGCAAGGTGCCCGACCTGGTCATGATCCAGAACGACGACCTGCCCCAGTTCGTCGCCAACAGCTCGAACTTCCTCGACCTGCGCACCCTCGGCGGCGACGACGTCGCCTCCACCTACCTCCCGTGGGCCGCCTCCGCCGCGACCGCCGACGACGGCTCCGTCGTGGGCGTCCCGACCGACGTCGGCGGACTGGGCTTCGCCTACCGCGCCGACCTCTTCGAGCAGGCCGGCCTGCCGACCGAGCCCGACCAGGTCGCCGAGCTCTGGAAGGACTGGCCGTCCTTCATCGAGACCGGCAAGAAGTACACCGAGGCGACCGGCAAGCCGTTCGTCGACAACATCGAGACCAGCGTCTTCTTCTCGACCGTCAACCAGGTCTCGGAGAAGTACTACTCGCCCGACGGCGAGCTGGTCTACGACACCAACCCGCAGGTGAAGGACGCGTTCCAGGTCGCCGTGGACACCAAGGACGCCGGCATCAGCGCCGGCATCGCCGCCTGGTCCTCGGGCTGGGCCCCGGGCCGCGCGAACGGCGCCTTCGCCGTGACGATCGCCCCCTCGTGGATCCTCGCCGGCATCAAGACCGATGCCCCCGACACCGCCGGCAACTGGCGCGTCACCAGCGTCCCCGGCATCGGCGGCAACTGGGGCGGCAGCGTCATCGCCATCCCCGCCCGCGCCGAGCACCCCGAGGCCGCCTGGCAGTACATCAAGACGATGATGTCGGCCGAGGGCCAGACCGACCACTTCAAGGCCTCGGGCACGCTGCCCGCCGCCACCGAGGCGGTCGCCAGCGAAGAGGTCCAGTCGTACACCGACCCGTTCTTCGGCGACTCGAAGATCGGCGAGGTCATGGCGACCTCCGTCGAGCAGTTCCCGTCCTTCTACAACGGACCGGACACCACCCCGATCAACGGGGCGCTCCTCAACACCCTCGTCGAGCTGGAGGCCGGCAACGTGACCTCCGACAAGGCGTGGTCGACCGCACTCGACACGGCCAAGCAGGCCATCGGCGGCTGATCGCCCCACCCACCCGAGCGGCCCGGCGCCTCGCGCGCCGGGCCCCTCCCCCCTTTCTCGACGGAGGTACTCCCGTGTCAACGGTGACAGCAGCACCACCCCGCAAGCAGCGCAAGCAGCCCAGCGCGCCGGTCCAGAAGGCCGCGCGGATCCGCAACTCCCTCTCGGAGCGGATCGCCCCCTACGCGTACGTCGCGCCCTTCTTCATCATCTTCATCGTCTTCGGGCTCTTCCCGCTCCTGTTCACGTTCTACGTCTCGCTCTTCGACTGGAACCCGATCGGCGAGCAGACCTTCGTCGGCATCGCGAACTTCCAGCAGCTCTTCGCCGACTCCCGGTTCTGGAACGCGCTGGTCAACACCTTCGGCATCTTCATCATCTCGACGGTGCCCCAGCTGCTGTTCGCCCTCTTCCTCGCGCACCTGCTGAACCACGCCCGCCTCCGCTGGGCGAACTTCTTCCGCATGGCGCTGCTGGTGCCGTACATCACCTCCGTCGCGGCGACCGCGATCGTGTTCGCGCAGATCTTCGACAAGAACTTCGGCCTGATCAACTGGTTCCTCGGCATCTTCGGACTGCCGTCGATCAACTTCCTCGCCACGAACTACGGCTCCTGGATCGTCATCTCGACGATGGTCTTCTGGCGCTGGTTCGGCTACAACACGCTCCTCTACCTGGCGGGCCTGCAGTCGCTGCCCCGCGAGATGTTCGAGGCGGCCTCCGTCGACGGCGCGTCCAGCTGGCAGCAGTTCCGCCACCTGACCATCCCGGCACTGCGCCCGATCATCGTCTTCACCGTGATCATGTCGACCATCGGCGGTCTGCAGATCTTCACGGAGGCGCTCCTGGTGGCTCCCGAATCGGGCCTCACCTGCGGCGCCGGCCGGCAGTGCCAGACGCTGGCGCTCTTCCTCTACGAGCAGGGCTTCGGCCAGTTCAAGTTCGGCTACGGATCCGCCATCGGCGTCGTGCTGTTCGTGATCGTGGTCCTCGTCTCCCTCCTCAACTTCTACCTCTCCACCCGCACCCGGAAGGAGGCCGTCTGATGTCGGATGTGATCGACCAGGCCGTCCCGCAGACGCTGGCCCCCACGGTCCAGAAGGCACAGCTGCCGAAGCGGCGCGGGAAGGGCGGCGGAGTCGGCTGGCCGACCTACGTCTTCCTCGTGATCGCGGTGCTCGTCTCGATCTTCCCGCTCTACTACATGTTCGTCGTCGCGTCGGTCGGAGCGACCGCCGTCACGTCGATCCCGCCGCGCCTGTACCCGGGCACGAACTTCATGGCGATCGCCGAGAAGGTGTTCGACACCGTCCCGTTCATCGCCTCGATGCTGAACAGCCTCATCGTGTCGCTGAGCATCGCCGTCATCTCGGCGATCCTCTGCGCGATGGCCGGCTTCGCCTTCGCGAAGCTGCAGTTCCCGGGCCGCAACGTGCTGTTCCTGATCGTGCTGCTGACCATGACGGTGCCGGCGCAGCTGAGCATCATCCCGCAGTACCTGATCGTCTCGGCGCTCGACTGGGTCGACACCCTCCAGGCGATCATCGTGCCGGGCCTGGCCAGCGCCTTCGGCATCTTCTGGATGCGGCAGCACATGTCCACGACGGTCAGCGACGAGCTGATCCAGGCGGCCCGCATCGACGGCGCCAACTCGTGGCAGCTGTTCTGGCGCATCGCCTTCCCGGTGGTCCGCCCCGCGGCGTTCGTCCTCGGGCTGATCACGTTCACCGCGGTCTGGAACGACTTCATGTGGCCGTTCATCGTCCTCAAGTCGCCGGAGCTGTTCACGGTGCAGATCGCGCTGAAGCAGCTGCAGGCCAACCGCTCGATCGACGTCGCCCTCGCGATGGGCGGATCGTTCATGGCCACCCTCCCGCTGCTGATCGCGTTCTTCTTCGTCGGCCGCCGGATGGTGTCCGGGATCATGGACGGGGCGTTCAAGGGCTGATGCACGACGCTTCCCCAGCACTGCCCAGGACGGACGCCGCGCGTCCTCCCGGGCGGGACTGGCGGGATCGCGCTCTGCCTCCGGCCGAGCGCGCCCGCCTCCTGACCCAGGAACTCACCCTCGAGGAGAAGGCGGCGCAGCTCGGCTCCGTCTGGCTCACCGACTCCGCCGACGACTTCGCCCCGAAGCTCGACGACGGGCCCGCCGCGGGCGACGACCTCTTCACCGGCGGCCTCGGCCAGCTGACCCGCGTGTTCGGCACCGAGCCGGTCACCGTCCCGGAGGGCGTGCGCCGGCTCCGCGAGCTGCAGGAGCGCGTGGTCGCCGGCAGCCGCCTCGGCATCCCGGCCATCGCGCACGAGGAGTGCCTCACCGGCCTGGCCGCGTACGGCGCGACCGCGTTCCCCACTCCGCTCGCCTGGGCGGCCACCTTCCACGAGGAGCTCGTGGGCGAGATGGCGGAGGCGATCGGCTCGGACATGCGCGCCCTCGGCATCCACCAGGGCCTCGCCCCGGTCGTCGACGTCGTGAAGGACTACCGCTGGGGCCGCGTCGAGGAGACCCTCGGCGAGGACCCGTACCTGGTCTCGCAGCTCGGCGCCGCCTACGTGGCGGGGCTGGAGGGGACCGGCGTCGTCGCGACGCTGAAGCACTTCGCCGGGTACGCCGCCTCCCGCGGCGCCCGCAATCACGGACCCGTGAGCATGGGGCCGCGCGAGCTCGCCGACACGGTGCTGCCTCCGTTCGAGGCCGCCCTGCGGCACGGCGGCGCCCGCAGCGTGATGACCTCGTACACCGACATCGACGGCGTGCCCAGCAGCGCCAGTCGGCACCTGCTGACGACGCTGCTCCGCGACCGCTGGGGCTTCGAGGGCACGGTCGTCGCCGACTACTGGGCGGTGCCGTTCCTCCAGGCCATGCACCACGTCGCGGTCGACGCGGCCGACGCGGGGCGCCTGGCGCTGCACGCGGGGGTCGACGTCGAGCTGCCGCAGACGGCGGCGTACGGCGAGCTGCCGCGCCTGATCCGCGAGGGCGTCGTCGACGAGGCCGACCTCGACCGCTCCGTGGCCAGGCACCTGCGCCACAAGTTCGAGGCGGGCCTGCTCGACGGCGGCCCGCTGGTGCCCGAGGGAGCCGAGGACGTCGACCTCGACAGCGCCCGCAACCGCGCGATCTCGTCGCGGATCGCGGAGGAGTCGGTCGTGCTGCTGCGCGACGAGGACGTCGCGGGGCTGCTGTCCTCCGGCTCGCTCGCCGTCGTGGGACCGGCCGCGGACCAGTTCCGCAGCCTGGTCGGCTGCTATGCGTTCCCCAACCACGTGCTCTCCAAGCACCCCGGCCACGACCTCGGCCTGTCGATCCCGACGGTGCTGACGGCGCTGCAGGAGGAGTTCGGAGCGTCGCGCGTGCGCTTCGCGGAGGGCGGCTCGATCACCTCCGCGTCGACCGACGGCGTGCAGGAGGCGGTGGACCTCGTCCGCGGCTCCGACGCGGCGGTCGTCGTGGTCGGCGACATCGCGGGTCTCTT
Source organism: Rathayibacter sp. AY1D1 (assembly GCF_002932635.1). Classification (NCBI taxonomy): domain Bacteria; kingdom Bacillati; phylum Actinomycetota; class Actinomycetes; order Micrococcales; family Microbacteriaceae; genus Rathayibacter; species Rathayibacter sp. AY1D1. The sequence goes on along the minus strand of NZ_PSVY01000037.1, from coordinate 2,452 downwards.
CGGCGACGGCACCTCGGGCGAGGGCTGCGACGCGGCCGACCTCCGCCTCCCCGGAGCGCAGGAGCCGCTGGTGACGGCCGTGCTCGAGACCGGCGTGCCCACCGTGGTGGTCGTCCTCTCGGGCCGGCCCTACGCGCTCGGGGCGTTCGGAGCGGCGCGCGGACTCGTGCAGGCGTTCTTCCCGGGAGCGGACGGGGCGGCCGCGGTCGCCGGCGTGCTCTCGGGCCGCGTGGCTCCGACCGGGCGCCTGCCCGTGCAGATCCCGCGGCTCCCGTCCGCCTCGACCACGTACCTGCAGCCGTCGCTCGGGCTCTCGAACCCCGGGATCACGGCGCTGGACGCGACTCCGCTCTACCCGTTCGGCTACGGGCTGACCCGCGGCGCGGTGACGTACACGGAGCTGGCGACGGCGGCGGAGCTGCCGGTCGGCGGATCGCTCGACGTGGCGGTATCGCTCCGGAACGACGGCGCCGACACGGTCGAGGTGGTGCAGCTCTACGCGGGCTACCCGACCTCGGCGGTGGTGCGGCCGGTCGCGCAGCTGATCGGCTTCGCGCGCGTGCCGATCGCGGCGGGCGAGACGATGACGGTGCACTTCCACGTCGACGCGGCCCGGCTCGCGGTGACGGGGGAGGACGGCCGGCTCGCCGTGGACCCGGGGCCGCTGCGGCTGACGGCCGGCGCCTCGGCGGCGGACGCGGCGGTGACGGCGGAGGTGTCGATCACGGGGGAGCGGCGGTTCCTCGCCGAGCGGGCGCTGCGGACCCCCTGGTCGGTGGCGCGAGGCTGAGCGGTCGGCGCCTCAGGGGGGAGGCGCCGGCCGCTCGCGGGGGCGGGCCGGTGGTGCCGGCTCGAGTCCGCGGAAGTCGCGGTACTCGCGCGCGAGACCTGCGACTTCTGCGGGGTCGGCGGCCCGGAGCGCGACGGCCGCGTAGCACCGCAGGCGCACAGCGCAAGGGGCCCGCGCGAGCCGGGGGCCCGGCCTAGCGTGGAAGGAGCGGCGCCGCCGGTGGCGGGCCGCGGAGAAGACCGATGCAGAGGAGAGTCATGCCCGCCCTGACCGACACGTTCACGCTGTCCAACGGAGTCGCCATCCCGAAGATCGGGTTCGGCACCTGGCAGATCCCCGACGGCCCCGAGGCCTACGACGCGACGACCGCCGCGCTCGAGGCCGGCTACCGCCACATCGACACCGCCCGCGCCTACGGCAACGAGGCGAGCGTCGCCCGGGCCCTGCGCGACAGCGGCGTCCCGCGCGACGAGGTGTTCATCACCACCAAGCTCCCGGCCGAAGTGAAGGACTACGAGGGCGCGAAGGCGAGCTTCGAGACCACCATGGCGGCGCTCGAGCTCGACCACGTCGACCTGTACCTCATCCACGCCCCGTGGCCCTGGCAGGACATGGGCTCCGACCACCGCGAGGGCAACATCGCGGCGTGGAAGGCGATGGAGGAGATCCTCGAGGCCGGTCGCTCGCGCGCCATCGGCGTCTCGAACTTCCAGGTCGCCGATCTGGAGTCGCTGATCGCGGCGACCGATGTGGTGCCGCACGCCAACCAGATCCGCTGGTTCGTCGGCAACACCCAGGACGAGACGACCGCGTACTGCAAGGAGCACGGCATCCTCGTGGAGGGCTACTCGCCGCTCGCGACGGGCGGCCTGCTCGACAACTCCGACATCGGCGAGATCGCCGCGAAGTACGACAAGTCGGTGGCGCAGCTCTGCATCCGCTACCTGCTCGAGAAGGACGTGCTGCCGCTGCCGAAGTCGACGACGCCCTCGCGCATCGTCGAGAACGCCGACGTCGACTTCGAGATCTCGTCCGAGGACCTCGCGCACCTCGACTCGCTCGTCGACACGGAGTCCTGACCCGCGGGCGCCTGCTCCTGACGGTCCGGAGGCCGTCGCACTCGAGCTCGAGCGCGGCGGCCTCCGTCGTCTCGGCGCATCGGCCGCCGCCTCCGCTCGCGAGTGCGCAGGAGTTGTCGCACTCGAAGTCGAGTGCGACAACTCCTGGCTTCTCGCCGGGCTTATCCCGACCGCGGTTCCGCGAGTGTGCAGGAGTTGTCGCAGTCGGTCTCGAGTGCGACGACTACTGGAGTCTCGGGGTGCTCGGCGTAGGAGCGACGGGCGTCCGGCGTCCCGAGGCCGCTCGCGAGTGCGCAGGAGTTGTCGCAGTGGGCGTCGAGTGCGACAACTAATGGAGTCTCGGGGTGCTCGGCGCAGGAGCGACGAGGGTCCGGCGTCCCGAGGCCGCTCGCGACTACTGGCTTCTCGTCGGGCTCATCCCGATCGCGGTTCCGCGAGTGCGCAGGAGTTGTCGCAGTCGGTCTCGAGTGCGACGACTCCTGGCTTCTCGCCGGGCTTATCCCGACCGCGGTTCCGCGAGTGTGCAGGAGTTGTCGCAGTCGGTCTCGAGTGCGACGACTCCTGGCTTGTCGACATGTGCGGC
>NZ_PSVY01000036.1:0-22132 GCF_002932635.1 Rathayibacter sp. AY1D1 | reverse complement strand
GGCGGCCCCGGCGACCCGACGAGCCGCTCCTCCCCCAGCCCGGCTCCGCGTCCCGGCACGTGCGCGGCCGCCGCGTCCCGCAGCGTCTCGGCGAGCTCGCGGCGCTCGAATCCCGCGGCCTCCGCCCGTGCCGTCGAGCGCGCGTTCATGCCGCGCCAGTCGGGGTCCGCGATCCACAGCGGGAGCGAGCCGGGGCCCGCCCACTGGCCCACGCCGCGCTCGAGCAGCCACTCCTCCGGCACGGCGACCGGCTCGGCGGACGACCCGCCGCGCGCCACGGCCAGGTGCTCGGCGAACGGCACGGGGGTCCCGCAGACGTTCATCACGCCCTCCACCCGCGCCTCGGCGGACGCCACCAGCCAGGCGGCGAGGTCCCGCACGTCGACCACGGACGTCGGCAGCTCGGGCGCATCCGGCACCAGCACGGGCCCGGACCGCGCGCTGAAGCGCCAGGGCCAGTAGGAGGAGCGGCTCGTCGGGTCGCCGGGGCCGCCGATCAGGCCGGCGCGCGCGATCAGGGACGGCGCGGATCCGGCAAGCACGGTCTGCTCGCAGGCGGCCTTCGCGGCGCCGTACGAGGCGGGGTCGTCGGAGGGAGGGAGCAGCTCGGCGTCCTCGTCCGCGCCGACGACCGCGTTCTCGGCGTAGACGCTCGTGGTCGAGACGAGGACGTAGGCGCTGCAGCGCAGGTCGCGGACGGATCGGCGGACGTGCTGCGGGGTCGAGGAGACGTCGATCACCGCGTCCCACGATGCCGCAGCCACGGCGTAGAGAGCGTCGTCGCGGTCGCGGTCGGCCCGGACGAGGGACGCCCTCGCGGGCACGGCCGTCCCGCGCACGAGGCAGGTCACGTCGTGGCCGCGCCGCAGCGCCTCCTCCGCGAGGTGCCCGCCGAGCCAGCCCGTGCCTCCGAGAATCAGCGTTCTCATCCCCGCATGCTCGCACGGGCCGCCTCGCGCGAAGCCCGCTGAGGTGCCCGAGTTGGTCCCGAGAACGCTGAAACAACTGCATTTCGGGGCGACTCAGCGCAGTGGGCGCCGAGCGAGCGCCTCAGCGACAAGGGCCCCCTTCACGAGCCCCCGAACACCCGACCACCCGAGCCCGCCCGCGTCCTCTGTCCGGAATCACGCGGGCGGCTCGGGCGCTCGAGCGGCTCACACGACGACGAAGGCGTCCAGGATCAGCGAGTTGCCCGTGGAGGCGGCGTTGCGCTTGCTGCCGCGGCGGATGGTGATGGTGTGCTCACCGGCACTGAGGGTGCTGCTGGTGAACACGGTGCGGGCCGAGCGGTTCGTGGCGCTGTAGCGGTCGACGGAGGCGACGAGCACGCCGTCGATCAGGACCTCGTTGATGCCGGAGGTCGGGGTGATCCGGCTCACCCAGCTGACCTTCGTGCCCCGGAAGCGGAGGGTCGCCGAGGCCGTGGAGGTGCTGGAGTACGAGATGCTGCCGCCGCTGTCGGCGGTGCTCGAGAGCGTCGCCCAGGTGCCGACCGTCGCGATGACGGCGGCTCCGTTCTGGTACGTCCCCGCCGCCGGCAGCGTCGAGGTCGGGGTGGGCGTGGACGTGGCCGTCGGGGTCTCGGTCGGAGTCGGCGTGTCGGTGGGCGTCGGCGTGCTGGTCGGAGACGCCGTCGCGGTGGGGGTGGGCGTCGACGTGGAGACGGTCCCCGCGGTCACGACGAAGGCGTCGAGGATCAGCGTGGATCCGGTGGACGCCGGGTTGCGCGTCGTCCCGCGGCGGATCGTGACCGTGTGGGTGCCGGCGGCGATCGGCCCGCTCGTCCAGACCGTCTGACCCGAGCGGGTCGTGGGGCTGTAGCGGTCGACGGTGGCGACAAGGACGCCGTCGAGCAGCACCTCGTTGATGCCGGAGGTCGCCGTCATCCGGCTCACCCAGCTGACGCCCGTGCCCGAGAAGCGGAAGCTCGCGGACGCTCCGGCCGAGCTGGAGTAGCTGATGCTCCCACCGCTGTCGGCGGAGGAGGAGATCGTGCTCCAGGTGCCCGCCGTCGTGATGAGCGGCGAGGAGTTCTGGTACGTGCCCTCGCCCGGGATCGACGAGGCGGGCTCGTCGGGCAGCGGAACGACCGGCTGCTCCGCGAGCCAGCGGTCGAACGTGTCGAGCATGTCCTTGTTCGTCAGGCTCGGCACGTTGTGGCCGTTCGGAGCGCCCTCGGTCGGCGTGTAGAGGACCACCGCCTCCTTCGCGACGGGCTTCGCGAGCGCGACCCACGCCCCTCCGTGCACGGCGATGGGGACGAGGACGTCCTCGGTCGAGCCGGTCGTGCGGATCCGCGCCCCCGCCCACGAGGCCTGCGGCAGCAGCGCGGGGTCGGTCGCCGGGATCGTCGAGGGGTCGTTGTCGTAGTCCGGCAGGACGCGCCCCGGATCGCGGCGGGCCATGTCGGCCATGTCGTAGACGCCGGCCGCGTGGTACGCGCCGCGGATCTCGGGGACCAGCTTGTTGCCGTACGCCCAGCAGAGCAGTGCGCCACCGCCGGAGTTCGAGCGGAGGAAACTCGCCCCGATCCGCCACGTCTTCTGGAACCAGGCGACCGCGTCCACCTGCATGGCGACGGCCCGCTTGTTCGTGTAGATGCTGCCGCCGTAGTTCGGGCAGATCGAGATGACGCCCTTGTCGACGGCCTGGTCGGCGCTGTACTGGTAGGCGCCGGACAGGGCCGCGTAGGTGCTCCCGTTGGCGTGGTAGTACCAGTAGACGACCCGGCCGATCCGCTGCGAGGGGACCGCGGTGTGCGGAACGAAGAGCCGCGCGCGGTCGGTGCCGATCATCACGTCGATGATCTGGTACGGCTTCTTCCCCACGCGCGAGATCGCCGTGTCGCTGCGCCCGAGCTCGTTGGGCAGCGGCGGGATCACGCTGTAGTCGGGCGCCGCGGACGCGGTCATCGCGTAGGCGAAGGCGGATCCGACGCCGAGGGCGGCTCCGGTGAGGACGAGACGGCGGCTGTGGCGCGCAGGAGAGGACATGGGATCCCGACGTGGAGAGGGCTGCTCGGTCGGCGGAGCCTGACCGGAAGGTGTGAGGGGGGTGCTGCGGTCCGGATCGGACCACCGTGGAGGGGGCGCGGTGCGGTCCTTCGGGGGACCGTGCGGGCGGGCAGGCGCGAATGCATCCTCCCGCGTCCGCCGCGCGACCACCAGACCCACTTCAGGGACACCCGCGGCGGCGCTCCCACCTGGCGTCGAGCAGCGGAGCGATCCGGAGAAGGTCCTGGTGAGAGCGCTATCTCGCGCCACTGCTCCGGAGATGCCCGCCACGGGAGCGGAACCGCATCGTGTCGGTGGCGGAACTCCGGGGTCCCGCGGGGCCGACACGGATCCAGGCCGCCCTGAGCCCGGCGCGAGGGCCGTGCGCACGTCAACACTCTCGCGGGGGACCCCCGGATAGGTCGCGGTTTCTGGACACCACCTGAGCGCTGGTTCAGCGCTCGCTCTCCCCCTTCTGCGTGCCCACCGGATCGGGGGCCCGTCGTCCGCCGCCCACGTCCCGTCTCAGGGGGACAGGGCGCCTCCGAGCCGCGACCTATCGTGATCCCGCTCCATCCGGAAGGCCCGGCGAGGCGCCCCGGGGGGAGGTCGATCCGTGTCGAACGCGCATGCCCGGCCGAGCCACGACCGCTCGATCGCCCTCGGCCTCGTCCTGCTCCTGCTCGCCGCCGTCCTCGTGGTTCTGCCGGCGACGAGAGCTGCGGCGGCCACGGTCCTGCTCCAGGAGGGCTTCGGCGGCACCAGCGTCGCGGACTCGGCCTGGCAGGCGCTCGACGGGGGCTGCATCACCCGGGCGACGACCGCACCCCCGGCCGGGTCCTCGAACCTCGGCGTCTGCGCCAACCGGACTCAAGCCCCCGTCGCCGCGACGAGTCCGGGCTTCCTCCAGCTCACCGATGCCCGCAACGACGCCAAGGGCGGCGCGGTCTTCAACCGGCCCATTCCTGCCGCGGGCGGCATCGACGTCCAGTTCGACCAGTACCAGTACGGAAGCTCGCTGACCGGGGCCGACGGCATCGGCTTCTTCCTCACCGACGGCTCGAGGTCCCTCACCGCGGCGGGAGCTCCGGGCGGATCGCTCGGCTACGGCCAGTCGGCGACCGTCGACGGGGTGAACGGCGGCTACCTCGGGATCGGAATCGACGCCTTCGGGAACTTCTCGGCCAGGCCCCCCGCCGCGCCTACCCTCGGCCTCGGCTCCGACTGCCCCTCGAACTCCGGGTCGGCGCTCCTCACGGCGAACAAGATCGTGGCGCGCGGACCCGGGCAGGCCAAGAGCGGATACTGCTTCCTCCAGTCGGCCTCGCCTCCCCTGCTGACGTCGGTCCGCACGACGGCCACGACATCGACGGGCGCTCCGCCCGCGTCCTACGGGCGCACGATACGGATCATGGTCTCGGCTGCCGCCACTCCCGTCGTCACGGTCTACTGGGGAGGGACAGCGGGTCTGCCCGCCGGGCAGCTCGATCAGCTGATGCAGTTCACGATGCCGACCGCAGCGCCCTCGACCTACAAGCTCGGCTTCACGGCGTCCACCGGTGGATCGAACGACACCCACCTCGTCCGCAACGTCTCCGTCTCGTCCATCAACACTCTCGACGACATCACTCTGGTCAAGCAGATCGACCGCACCACCACGCAGCCCGTCGCCTACGCCGAGGGATCCGTCATCCCCTACCAGTTCGTCGTCACGAACGGATCCATCCGGGGCACGCTCACCGGGATCGTCGTCACGGACCCGAAGGCCGCGAGCATCTCCTGTCCGACGACGACCCTGCTCCCGCTCGCCTCCACCATCTGCACGGGATCCCATACGGTCACGGCCGCCGAAGCGGTGGCCGGCTCGTTCGTCAACACGGCGACCGCTGCAGCGACGAAGACGGAGACGATCTCGAACGTCGTGACGACGACCCCCGTCACGAGCAGGACCGCCACCGCCACCGCCCCCATCGCCACCCCGGCTCCCGCTCTGACCCTCACCAAGACCGCCCTGCTCACCGACACGAACGGCAACGCCCAGGCCGACGCGGGCGAGCAGATCCGCTACTCCTTCCTCGCCCTCAACTCCGGCAACGTCACACTGCAGACGGTCACCGTCGCCGACCCGAAGGTCACCGGCATCACGCCCGCCTCGACTCAGCTCGCACCCGGAGCGAGCGCGACCTTCACCTCGGCGCCATACACGGTGCTGCAGACCGACATCGACAAGGGCACGGTCGTAACCAACACCGCCACGGTCAGCGGGCGCACGCTGGCAGCCTCGCCCGTGACGGTCACCGCGACCTCCACGGCCACCACGCCGATCCGCTACGCGCCCTCGATCTCGCTGACGAATAACGGCACGATCCCGACCGGGGCCGCCGTGGGCTCGACCGTCTCCTACAGCTTCTCCGCCACCAACACCGGCAACACCGGGCTGAGCGCCGTCGCGGTCACCGACCCCAAGAGCGGGCTCTCCGCGCTCGCCTACTCCTGGCCGGGGACCGCCGGGCGCCTCGAGATCGGCCAGTCGGTCACCGCGACCGCCTCGTACACGCTCACGCAGGCCGACGTCGACGCGGGCCAGGTCCTCAACACCGCGACCGCGACCGGCACCCCTCCGACGGGCGCCGCCGTCACGGCCACCGCCTCGCGGACGGTGACGATCACCCGCACGAACGACCTCGCGCTCACCAATACCGCGAACCCCGCCTTCATCAGCGCCGCCGGCACCGTGGTGACCTACACCTTCCGCGCGACCAACACCGGCACCACCACCCTCACCGCGGTCGCGATCAGCGACCCCAAGAGCGGGCTCTCCGCTCTCACCTACTCCTGGCCGGGCACTTCCGGACGGCTGCTGCCCGGCCAGGTCGTCACCGCGACCGCCGCCTACACGACCACCGCCGCCGACGTCACCGCCGGCACGATCGCCAACACCGCCACGGCGACGGCGACCGGCCCGACCGGCGGGGCCTTCACCCGCACCGCCTCGGTGAGCATCTCGGTGATTCCCGATCCTGCCGCCGACGCCGCGACGGTCGTGCAGGGCGGATCGGTCGTGATCGACGTGCTCGCGAACGACGGGCCCGCCGCGACCGGCGCGACCTTTTCGCGCGCTCAGCTCTCGGCGACCCCGAAGGCGATCGGAGGCGCGGCGACCCCCGCCCCCGCCACTCCCGTGCAGGGTTCCGTCTCCTGCGTCGCGAGCGGAGCGACCCGCGGCCAGTGCACCTACCGCCCGATCGCCGCCTACGTCGGCACCGACGTCTTCGACTACTCGCTCTCGGGCCAGTACGGCACCTGGAACGTGCGGGTCACGGTCACCGTCACCGCGCTGAACCGCGCGCCGGTCGCCCGGCCCGACCGCGTGGTCGCGACCACCGGCGGCCCCGCCGTCGCCGTCGCTCCGCTCGCGAACGACACCGACGAGGACGCGGGCGCGACCCTCGCCCTGGCCGGCACGAGCGTCCCGGCCGGGCTGCGCGGCACCTTCTCCTGCTCCGGATCCACGTGCACCTACACGCCCGCGGCCGACGGCTGGACCGGGAGCGCGACGATCGCGTACACGGTCACGGACGGCGCGCTCACGGCGGGCGGCACGATCACGGTGTGGGTCGATCCCGCTCCCCTCGTCCGGCGCGGCTTCTCCGGCACCGGCAGCACGAGCGGAGCGGTCGGGCTCGGCGCCTGGACCAGCTCCTCCGTGGTCGCCACGCCTGTCGCGAGCTGCACGGCCGGTCGGCCGAGCACCCTCGTGAGCTGGTCGGCCGCCGCTGGAGCGACCGGCTGGACCCTCGAGCGCCGCCTCGCGGGGACGACGCCCGGCCCCTGGACCGTGATCGCGGCACCCGCCGCCTCCGCGACGAGCTTCACCGACGACCGGGTCGGTGAGGGCCGCAGCTACCAGTGGCGGGTCCGCCCGGACCTGCAGCGCTGGCTCGGAGTCGCGTCCGCCGCCTCGACCGCCGTCGCCCAGCCGGCCGTCACCACCGCCGGAGGCTGCTGATGCCTCCCCGCCGACACCCCTCTCGTCCTGCACGTGTCCTCGTGAGGGAGACCACGCCCGCACCGGGCACCACCCACCAGAAAGGAACGGTCGCCATGACCACCACAGCACCCACCCGTCGCAGCCCCTGGAAGAAGATCGCCCTCACCGGCGGCGTCCTCCTCGCCGCGGGAGCCCTCGCCGGCGCCGGCGCCTTCGCCGTGTTCACCGACTCCGGGACCGCCAGCGTCACCGCGGACGCCGGACAGCTCGACATCAACCTCGACGGCACCTTCATCGTGACGGACATCGCGCCCGGAGACACCATCCAGCGCCCGGTGACGATCGTCCTGCCGAACGCCACCAACGACGGCGACCTCGTCTCGACGGTGCGCTTCTCGCAGGCCGTCACCAACGACGTCGTGGGATCCGACACCACCGACCAGAACCGTGTCGGCCAGTCTCTCGTCTCCGGCCCGAACGGCCTCGACTACCGCCTGCTGACCTGCTCCACCGCCTGGACGACCGCCCCCACCACGACTCCGGCGGGCCCGTACTCCTGCAGCGGGACCACCACGGTCACCGGATCCGGCAAGCTGTCGTCCATCGGCGGCCAGGCCGGCGCGGTCGACTTCACCCCGGCGAACTTCGGCATCACCCCCACCACGACCGGGACCTTCCCCTCGGACGCCGGTGACGTGACGCTGAACACGCTCATCGAGCTCGTCCTGCCGACGGCGGCCGACAACGCGTACGAGAACGCCTCCGCCACGGTCACCTTCACCGCCGCCGCGATCCAGCGCGCCGGCATCCAGAAGTAGACCGTCCGCCACCGCCTCCGCCCTGCCCGGCCGCCACCGGCGCGGGGCGGAGGCATCCCCCTTTCCCCGGAGTCGTCCCCATGCCCCACGCCCGTGCGCTCGTCGCCGTCCTCGCGGCGGTGCTCCTCGCGCCCGCGGCGAGCGCCGAGCCCGTCGGCGTGCTCGACGTGCGCGAGCTCTCGGCGCCCGGATCCCTCACCGACCTCGCTCCGGGCGACCGCGCCGAGTGGGCGGTCGAGGTGACCAGCACCGGCCTGTCGCCGCAGGGGGTCTCCGTGGCCTTCGCGGTCGACGGAGGGACGCTGGCGCAGGACCCGCGCGACGGCCTCCAGCTGTCCGTCGAGCTCTGCGACTCGGCGTTCACGGTCGCCGAGGTCGTCGACGGGGAGCGCACGGTCGAGCGCTACCTCTGCCCGGAGGACGCGATGCCGCTCGGATCCGGACCCGCGGCGACGCTCGGCCGGCTCGACGGTGTCCGTCCGCTCGAGCGCGGGGCCACCGTGGGCGTGCGCGTCCGCGTCCTGTTCCCGGAGTCGGCCGGCAACGGGACCGAGCTCGCGGCGGCGTCGCTGCGGGTGCTCGTGGGCACGACGGAGGAGGATCCCTCCGCGACGCCCGGCCCCGGCTCCTTCCCCGGAGCGGCGGGCGGCGGGCTGGCCGTCACCGGCCGCGACCTGGGCGCTGCGCTCCTGGGCGGGATGCTCGCCCTCGGCTCGGGCGCCCTGCTCGCCGCGGCGGCGCGCCGTCGTCACCGGAGGGAGCAGTCGTGAAGGCCCTCCGCGCTCTCCTCGGCGGCCTGGTCACGATCGTGGCCGTCGCCGGCATCGCCGTCTTCGTCCTCTCCGCGCTCGGTCTCGTGCGGCTCGTGCCGGTGCTGTCGAACTCGATGGCGCCCGGGATGCCCGTCGGCTCCCTCGCCGTCACCCTGCCCGTCGACCAGGCCGCGATCCGCGCCGGCGACGTGATCGTCTTCACCGACCCGGACGATCCGGGCCGCCGCGTCATCCACCGCGTCACCCTCGTCTACTCCGAGGAGGAGGCGGCGGCACTCCGCGGCCGCGAGCCCGGCCAGCTGGCGCTCACCACCAAGGGCGACAACAACGAGTCGGCCGACCCGTGGATCGTGACGATCGCGGACGAGCGGATCTGGCGCGAGAGCTCGGTGGTGCCGCTGCTGGGCTGGCCGAGCATCGGCCTCGCCCACCCGGAGGCGCGGTTCGCGCTCTTCGCCGCGGGCGGCGCGGTCATCGTGGGCGCGCTCCTGATCGCCATCTGGCGCCGCCCCGCGGAGGTCGCCCCGTGAGCGGCGCGCACCGCTCGTCGGACGGCACGCCGCCCCCGGAGCCCCTGCGTCCGCCCGCTGAGCACGGACGGCACAGCGCCCGGCCGTCCTCCCGCGACCGCGGAGCCCCGCGCCACTCCCCCGAGGTCCGCCGCCGCGTGGTCTCCCGCGCCGGCCTGGCGGGACTCGTCGCCGGCGCGCTCGTCCTCGGCGCCGCCGCCACCGCCACCGCCGTGCTCCTGGACCGGGGCTCCGTGAGCGCGCGGGTCGCCTCCGGCACCGTCATCGCGACGTTCACCGGCACCGGAGCGACGACCGTGCCGGTCCCCGTCGCGGGACTCGTCCCCGGCGGCACGGCCCGGCGCCTCCTCGACCTGACGAACGCCGGGACCCTGCCGATGTCGGCCCTCCAGCTGCAGACGGCCACGGGCACCGACCTTTCGGACGGCCTGCAGCTCGCGATCGAGCGCTGCTCGCTGTCCTGGTCGGCCGATGCCGCGACCTGCCCCGGCACCGTCACCACCGTGTCGGCCGACCGCCCCGCCGCCTCCCGCCTCGACCTGCCCGGCTCCCCCGCCCTCGCCGTCGGAGCGACCGACCACCTCCGCTTGACCGTGCGCCTCTCGGAGTCCGCGCCGTCCGCCGCGCAGAGCACTTCCGCGACGCTGACCGTCACCGTCGTCGGCGTGCAGCGTCCGGGCCGCCAGCTGTAGGCGCGGCGGGCCCACGCCTCGGCAGCACCACCGCCGCGCCGTCCCCTTCCGCGTCAGCGCCGAGGCGCCCGGGACGGTCGTCGACACGCCGGAGCGGGCGACCGTCTCGGGCGACTCAGCGGGGCCGCGGGTACCTCGGTGGTGCCTCGCTACTCGCGCAGGGCCGCCACGGCGTCGTGGAAGCTCGGCACGTCGGAGAGCACGCCCTCGGGCCCCAGCACCGTCCAGGTCGTGCCCGCGCGGATCAGGACGCCCAGCTCCTCGGCGGGCCGGCGGCGGGTGCGGCGCAGCTCGAGCACGAAGACTCCGGGACGGGCCTCTCTGATCTCGGGAGTGCGCCGGTCGGGCAGCATCACGAGTCCTCCCCGAGGGTCAGCGGTAGACGCTCCACTCCTTCTTCACGATCCGGCGCTCCTCGCCGTCGACCGCGACGATCCACTCGCCGTCCTTCTTGGCCACGACCCGCCCGCGCAGGTACTGCGGCTCCCAGCCGTCGGCCTTGTTGACCCACTTCACGAACCGCGCGAACCGCCCCGGTGCCACGTCGTCTCTGGACATCTCTCGACTCCCCTCGTCGTCACCGGCACGTCCATCGCCCTCCGTCAGGAGAGCACCTCGCCCAGCGCGAGGGGGACCTCTCCTGTGAGGTCTCGAAGCCGGTTCACCGACGGTAGAACGCGCTCCTCACTACGGACGAGACCGTTGACTGATCGACGATCGTCTGGCAGTGGGGTCAGGATGCGGCAGCGGAATCAGGAGTCGAACAGCACGTGCGGCCGTCCGGCGTCGACGATCACGCGGGCGCGCACCCCGTAGACGTCCGCGATCAGCGCCGGAGTGAGCACCTCCTCCGGGGTGCCGCCCGCGACCACGCGCCCCTCGCGCAGCACCAGCAGCGCGTCGCAGAACAGGGCCGCGAGGTTGAGGTCGTGCAGCGCGACGACCGTGGTCACCGGCAGCGCCCGCACCAGGGCCAGCAGCTCCAGCTGATGGCGGATGTCGAGGTGGTTGGTCGGCTCGTCCAGCAGCAGCTCGCGCGGCTCCTGCGCGAGCGCCCGGGCGATGTGCGCGCGCTGTCGCTCGCCGCCCGAGAGGGTGTGCCAGAGGTGGTCGGCCTTCGCTTCGAGACCCACCTGCTCGAGGGCGCGATCGATCGCGCGCAGGTCCTCGGCCGTGTCTCCGCCCAGGAGGGAGCGGTGCGGGGTGCGCCCCAGCCGGACGACGTCGCGGACGGGGAGGTCCGCCTCCGTCTCGGCCTGCTGCGTCACCGTGGCCACGGCCCGAGCGACCTCGCGGCGGCGGAGCGAGCGGAGCGGCGCGCCGTCGAGGGTGACGACGCCGGCGTCCGGAGCCGCGGTGCCCTGCAGCAGCCGCAGCAGCGACGACTTGCCCGAGCCGTTGGGCCCGAGCAGTCCCACTGTCGAGCCGGGAGCGGGGCGGAGCGAGACCCCGTCGACCACCAGGCGGCCGCCCCGGCGCCACGAGACCCGGTCGGCCTCGAGCGTCACGAGCGGCCCCTCCGCCGCAGGAGCAGCAGCATGAACACCGGCACGCCGACGAGTGCCGTGCCGACCCCCACCGGCAGCGGAGTCGGCGCGAACGCCACCCGCGATCCGGCGTCGACCCACACCAGGAACACCGCGCCGAGCAGGATCGTCGCGGGGATCACCCGCGAGTGCCGCTGGCCGAACACGAGTCGCGCGGCGTGCGGCAGCACCAGCCCCACGAAGCCGATCGCGCCGGCGATGCTCACCAGGGTCGCCGTCAGCAGGGCCGTCACCACCAGCAGGAGGAGGCGGGTGCGGCCCACGTGCACGCCGAGCGACGCGGCCACGTCCTCCCCGAAGGCGAACGCGTCGAGCGTGCGCGCCGCGGCGAGGCAGACCACGGAGCCGAGCAGCACGACTCCTCCGCTCAGCGCCACGTCGTCCCAGCGCATGCCCTCGAGGGAGCCGAGCAGCCAGAACATCACGCCGCGCGTCTCGTCCGAGTCGGCGAGAGCGAACACGATCAGCGAGGTCAGCGCCGAGAACAGCTGGGTGCTCGCCACCCCCGCCAGGATCACGCCCGAGGTGCCGCCCGCCGAGAACCGCGTGAGCAGCAGCACGAAGCCGAAGGCGACCAGCGCGCCGACGAAGGCGCCTCCGGAGAGCCCGACCACTCCTCCGCCCACCCCGAGCACGCCGACGAGCACCGCGCCCGTGGACGCTCCGGAGGAGACGCCCAGCACGAACGGGTCGGCGAGCGGATTGCGCAGCAGCGACTGCAGGATCACTCCGCACACGCCGAGCCCCGCCCCGCAGGCCGCGGCCACGAGTGCGCGCGGGAGGCGCTCCTGCCAGACGATCGCGTCCTCGGCCGCACGCACCGGGACGGAGGCGAGCCCGAGGTGGTTGAGGAGGATGTCGCGGACGTTCACGAGCGAGACGTCGGCCGGGCCGAGCGTCACCGCGACGCCGACCGAGAGCGCCAGCGCGAGCAGCCCGCCGACGACCAGCGCGGCGGCGGTAAGGCCCCGCGGCACCCGGCGGACGAGGACCGCGCCCGTGCCCGTGCCCGTGCCCCTGCCCGTGCTCAGAGCGAGGCCCGGTTCTCGTCCCACCAGGCGCGGATCTTCTCGAGCCCGTCGACGAAGCGGATCGACGGGTTCATCTCGGCGCCGTGGAGCGCGATGAAGCGGCCGTCCTGCACCGCGGGCAGGCTGCTGGTCAGCGGGTCGGAGCGGAGGAACGCGGTCTTGTCGTCGAGGCGGTCGCCGGGGAAGCGGTCGCGCTGCAGGTCGCCGAGGACCAGGACGTCCGGGTCGGCCGCGACGACGCTCTCCCAGCCGACGGCGGGCCAGTCCTCCGTGCGGTCGGCGAAGACGTTGGTCATGCCGGTCGTGGTGCCGAGCATCGAGGCGAAGTTGTAGCCGCCGGCCATGTAGGGCGTCTTGGTGTCGGCGAACCAGAAGGCGACGCTCCGGCCGCCGAGGTCGACCCCCTCGGTGGCGGCGGCGGCACGCTCCTGCAGCTGCGCGACCAGGGCGTCACCGCGCTGCTGCACGTCGAAGACCTCGGCCAGCTCGTGGATCTCCTGGTAGAGGACGTCGACGGTCAGCGGGAGGGTGCGCGTGCCGCTCCCGCCGTTGACGCTCGCTCCGTTGTCGCAGTCGGAGGGGGCGAGGTAGGAGCCGATCCCCGTCTCGGCGAGGCGGTCGCGCGAGGCGACGCCCTCGGGCGCGTAGTGCCGGCCGAAGGAGGCCGTGACGAAGTCCGGGTCGGCGCCGAGCAGCACCTCGTAGGTGGGCGCGTTGTCGGCCAGGCGCGGCACGCTCTCGTTCGCGGAGGCGAGGGTCTCGAGCACGGGGTCGGTCCAGGAGGCGGTGCCGACCATCCGGTCCTCGAGGCCGAGGGACAGCAGGATCTCGGTCGAGTTCTGGTCGAGGGAGACGACCCGCTGCGGAGGGGCGGTGACGGTGGTCGCGGTGCCGCAGTCGTCCAGCATGAGCGGATACGAAGTCGTGCCCTCCCCCGCGGCGGCCGTGCTCTCGGGCTCGATCTGCTCGGAGGCGCCGCAGCCGGTGAGGGCGAGCAGGGTCAGGGCGGCGAGGGCGAGGGCGGCGGGGCGCCGTCGGTGCGTGGACATGGATCTCCCGTGGTTCGTGGGCGTCGGTCGTCGGCCCGGTTTATAGGCCCAATTCATGGGCCCGGTTCGCCGGCAGGGCTCGTCGGCCCGGTCCGTCGGCGGGCGGCACCCGCGTCTCGGCGCGGAGCCCGGGTAAGCATAGCCTTACCTCACTTAAGCCCGTCCATCCGCGCCAGTCGATCCGCGCCACCCGCATTCGATCCACCCTCGGTCCCGCCCGCCGGCGACTCCGCAGAAGTCGCCGTGGTCGCGCGCGCGGACGGCGACCTCCGAGTTCTCATGTCACCCGGAAGGCCCGGAACAGCCGAGTAAGCGGACACCTGTCGCGCACCTCGCCTCCGCAGCCCCCAACCAGGTGGACAGCACCCCGGACACGGTTCCCCTGAGGGCGGGAGAGCGCGATCCTGAACACCGACGATCGACGGCTCCCGCCCCACCGCCCGCCGACCGTCACGGAAGGAACCCGTTGCCCCGCCACTCCGCCCGCACCGCCGCCTCCGGCCGGTCCGCGCTGGTGCGCAAGGCCGACGCGTCCGGCTACCGGCCCGAGATCGAGGGACTGCGCGCCGTCGCGTCCCTCCTGGTCGCGACGTTCCACATCTGGCTGGGCCGCGTCTCCGGAGGCGTCGACGTCTTCTTCGTGATCGCCGGGTTCCTCACCACACTGACCCTCCTCGGCCAGATCCGGCGGTTCGGGCGCGTGCGTCCGATCGCCTTCCTCCGGAGGCTCGCCTCGCGGCTCTTCCCGGCGGCCGCGGTGGTGCTGGTCGTCGTCGCGGCGCTCGCTCCGCTCCTCCTGCGCCCCTCGCAGCTGCTGCAGACCTTCACCGAGGTGCTCGCCTCGACCTTCTACGTCGAGAACGTCGCGCTCGCGCGGGCCGGAGTGGACTACCTCGCGCAGGACGACTTCCACTCGCCGGTGCAGAACTTCTGGGCGATGTCGGTGCAGGGGCAGTTCTATCTGGTCTGGCTCGCCCTGGTGCTCGTCGCGACCCTCGCCGCCGTGCTGCTGCGGCGACGCGCGCAGCTGCCGCGGTTCCTGCTGGCGCTCGTCGCGGCGCTCACCGTCCTCTCGTTCGCGTTCTCCGTCGTGCTGGTCGGGATCGACCAGCCGACCGCGTACTACAGCACCCTCGCCCGCTCGTGGGAGTTCGGGCTCGGCTCGCTCGCGGCCCTCGTGCTCCCGGGACTGGCGATCCCGGCGGCCCTGCGGACGGTCGCCGGGTGGCTGGGGCTGATCGGAGTCGTCTCCTGCGGGTTCGTGCTCCAGGTCTCGAGCGCGTTCCCGGGCGCCGCCGCGCTCTGGCCGACCCTCTCGGCGGTGCTCGTGCTCGTCGCCGGGACCGGCCCCGCCCCGGAGCGCGGAGTCGGCCGCCTGCTGGCCCTGCGCCCGCTCGTGTGGCTGGGCGGCCTGAGCTACGGGACCTACCTCTGGCACTGGCCGCTCCTGGTCTTCTGGCGCGAGAGCAGCGGCGAGGACCCGACCGCTCCGGCGGGCGTGGGCGTCATCGCCGCCGCGATCCTCCTGGCCGCCGCCTCGAAGCGCTTCCTCGAGGACCCCCTCCACCGCCGCGCCCCCGCCGAGCGCCCGCACCGCCTCCGCGCGCTCGCCCCGGCGGCCCTGCTGGCCGTCGCCGCCCTGGTCGGAGCGACGGGCCTCACCGGAACGAACGCCGCGATCGCCGCCGACCTCACCCGCGCGCACGCCCTCCCCGTCTCGACCGAGGGCTGCGTCGGAGCCGCGGCGCTCGCGAACGCCTGCCCCGACTCCTGGACCACGAGCCTGCCCGCCGTCGACGCCTCGGAGGACGGCTCCGCACTGAACACCGACGAGTGCAGCACGGGCAACTCCGGCACCGCGCTCAAGGAGTGCCGCTTCGGCGATCCCGCCGGCCTCCGCGTGCTGCTCATCGGCAACTCGCACGCGGCGTCGTTCTTCCCGGCGCTGCGCGGCGTCGCGGAGGAGCGCGGCTGGGACCTGCACACCTACTACAAGACGGGCTGCGTCTTCTCGACCGCGGAGCGGCGCGACGACTCCGCCTCCTCCCGCCGCTCCTGCGACGTCTGGAACGGGAAGCTGCAGGAGGAGCTCGCGGGCCAGGAGCCGTACGCGCTCGTCGTCACCGCCTACTCCGCGAAGAAGTCCGTGTTCGTCGACGCGTCCGGCACCCCCGACGAGCAGGCCGGCATCGACGGGTTCCACGAGTCGTGGGCGCCGCTGATCGCCCGCGGATCCACGGTGGTCGCGATCCGCGACAATCCGGTGCTGCCCTCGCTCTCCCTGCTGGCCTGCGCCGAGGAGCCGGGCTCCGCGGCCGACTGCACCGTGCCGCTCGACGAGGCCTTCGCCGACCGCGAGCTGATGGCCGCCGCCGCCGAGGACTGGCCGGGCGCCGCCGCCGTCGACCTCACCCGCTGGTTCTGCGACGACCGCGGCTGCCCCCTCGTGATCGGCGGAGTGAAGGTGTACCGCGACCTCGGGCACCTCACCGAGTCCTATGCCCGGACCCTGGCGCCCTACCTCGGCGAGGCGCTGGACCCGCTGGTCGGCTGAGGGCCCTCGCGCTCGCCTCCGGACGCATGCAAGACTGTTTATACGAACAGGGATCGGAGGAGCCGATGGGCCACTCTCACGGCGTTCCGGCCGGCTCCGCCGCCGCACGGCACCGGCGTCCGCTCGTGGCCGCCTTCGTGCTGACCGCGGCGTTCATGGTCGTCGAGTTCGCGGTCGGAGTCGCGACGGGCTCGCTCGCGCTGCTCTCGGACGCCGCGCACATGGGCACCGACGTGCTGGCCCTCGGAATGTCGATCGCCGCGATCTCGCTCGCCGCCCGCCCCGCCGCGAAGGGCCGCACCTACGGCTCCTACCGCCTCGAAGTGCTGGCCGCCCTCGCCAACGGCCTGCTGCTGTTCGCTGTCGCCGCGTTCGTGATCGTCGAGGCCGTCCGCCGCTTCGCCGAGCCGCCCGCGGTGCCCGGCGGCCCCCTCCTGATCACCGCCGTCGTGGGCCTGGCGGTCAACCTCGTGAGCCTGCGCCTGCTGTCCGCCGGGGCGAAGGAGAGCATCACCCTCCGCGGAGCCTCCCTCGAGGTGCTCGGCGACGCGCTCGGCTCGATCGGCGTGATCGTCGCGGCGATCGTGCTGCTCACCACCGGCTGGGCGTGGGCGGATCCGATCGTCGGCGTGCTGATCGGGCTGCTGATCCTTCCCCGCACCTGGTCGCTGACGCGGCAGGCGCTGGGGATCCTGATGGAGTCGGCGCCCGCGCACGTCGACCTCGCAGCGCTCGAGCGCGACGTCTGCGCCGTCCCCGGCGTGCTCGCGCTGCACGACCTGCACGTGTGGACGATCACCTCGGGCATGGAGAGCGCCACCGGCCACGTGGTCGTCGCCCCCGACGCCGACTACCGCACCGCGCTCTCGCGGGTGCTCGCCGTGCTCCGCGAGCGCCACGGCATCGACCACGCGACCATCCAGTGCGAGCCCGAGGCCTTCCCGGAGACGACGCATCGCGTCTGAGCGCGGGGGTGGCGTGGCGCGCGGCCGCACGCCTCCGCATGCCCACGACCCACCAGGAGTCGTCGCACTCGGCGTCGACTGCGACGACTCCCGGCTCCTCGACCCTGCGGGCCTCGCCCGCCCCTGAGCACCTTCCGATTGTTGACGTGAACATGTACAGTCGGCCGTCAGGGCGCGTTCACGTGAACATGCCCGCATTTCGATGGCGAAAGAGAGACCGCATCAATGTCGATGTCCTTCAGAAGGGTCGCCGCGCTCGCCACGAGCGCCGCCCTGGCCACAGGAGCACTGCTGGCGATCCCCGCCGCAGCGGCCCCCGCTCAGGCCGCGGACGCGTTCCGCATCACGCCGAACCCTGCCGCCGCCGGTGAGGCGTTCGAGGGCTGGGGCACCAGCCTCGTCTGGTTCGCGAACGCGACCGGCGGCTATCCCGAGGCCCTCCGCGAGGACCTCTACCAGAAGGTCTTCGGCGGCAGCGGCCTCGACCTCAACATCGCCCGCTACAACATCGGCGGCGGCAACGCCTCCGACGTGAAGGACTACCTCCGCCCGGGCGGTGCCGTCGAGGGCTGGTGGAAGCAGAACCCGGCCGGCGACGCGTCGACCTACGGCGGCACCTCCACGAAGCTCGCCGACCGCGACGCGCTCCTGGCCAAGTGGAACGCGGACGACCCCGCCTCCTACGACTGGACCGCCGACGAGACGCAGCGCTGGTGGGTCGAGAGGCTGGCCGAGGAGAAGCAGATCTCGCACTGGGAGGCGTTCTCCAACTCCGCCCCGTACTTCATGACCGAGAGCGGCTACGTCTCGGGCGGCTTCGACGCGAACAGCGAGCAGCTGAAGCCCGCCGCCGAGGAGCAGTTCGCGAAGTACCTCGTGAAGGTCACCGAGCACATGGAGGACGAGTACGGCATCGAGTTCGACACGCTCGACCCCTTCAACGAGCCGAACACGAACTACTGGGGCACGCAGCTCTCCAACGGCGTCCCGACCGGCGGACGCCAGGAGGGAATGCACGTCGGACCGACGCGCCAAGCGGGTCTGATCCCCGACGTCGCTGGCGCACTGGACGCCTCGACCACCGACGCCGGCATCGCCGCGATGGACGAGACCAACCCCGACATCTTCGCGACGAACTGGGCCGCCTACTCCGCCGCGATCCGCGCCGAGGTCGACCGGATGAACGTCCACACCTACGGCACCTCGGGCCGCCTCAAGGTCCGCGACCTCGCGAAGCAGGCCGACACCGACCTGTGGATGAGCGAGATCGAGGGCAACTGGGTCACCGGCTTCGACCCCACCAACATGGAGAACGGCCTCGGCATCGCCGGCCGCATCAACGACGACCTGCGCGAGCTCGAGCCGAAGGCGTGGGTGCTCTGGCAGCCCGTCGAGGACTACTACAACATGCAGCAGCCCAAGCCCAAGGGCGAGAACCTCAACTGGGGCTCCGTCTACATCGACCTGGACTGCAAGCCGTACCAGGAGAACGGGACCGAGATCTGGAAGTCGGTCCGCCGCGTCGCCGACGCCGGTGGCGACTCCACCAAGGCCCCGGTCTGCGGCGTCGAGACGAACTCGAAGTTCAACACCATCCGGAACTTCACCAAGTTCATCCACGAGGGCGACCACCTGATGCCCTCCAACGACAGCTCCTCCACCGCCGCCGTCCGCGGCGACGGCTCGGGCGCGACCGTCGTGCACACCAACAGCACCGCGACCGAGAAGACCGTCGTGCTCGACCTCTCCCGCTTCGGCACCATCACCGACACCGCGACGGTCACCCCGTACGTCACCACGAAGGCCTCCTCGGCCGCCGCTCCCACGAGCAACGCCCTGGTCGCCAAGACGCCGGTGAGCGTCGACCGCATCTCGCGCACCGCCACGATCACCGTGCCCGCCAAGTCGGTCACGAGCTTCTCGATCGACGGAGTCTCGGGAGTCGCCGACTCCGCCCCCGCCCTGCGCGACGGCCACCGCTACCAGCTGGTCGGCACCCAGAGCGGCAAGGCCCTGACCGGCAACCCCTCGGGCGCCGCGACCACGATCACCGGCCTCGCCACCGACTCCGCCGCGGCCGCCAAGCAGACCTGGACGGTCCGCGAGGTCGCCGCCGGCGAGCGCGAGGCCACCCGCCGCGTCGTCCTCGTCAACGGCGACGGACGCGTGCTCGGAGCCACGACCGCCGGCACCGACCTGCGCTCGCTGTCCGTCGACGCGGCGAAGACGACCGCCGCGACCCGCTGGATCGTCAACACCACCGACGGCGTGAACTTCTCGCTCGTCAACGAGTCCATCGCCCAGTCGCTCGACGTGAACGGCGGCTCCAGCGCCGACAACGCGTCGGTCGGCGTCTACACCTCCAACGGCGGAGCGAACCAGTCGTGGTCCCTCCGCGACCTCGCCCCGACCGCCGGCCAGACGATCGCCGTCCGCACCACCGCGGGCGTCGCTCCGACCCTGCCCGCGAGCATCACCCCGCAGTACTCCTGGGGAGCCGGCGCACCGCTCGCCGTCACCTGGCAGCGCCCCGCCGACTCGGCGTACGGCGCGACCGGGCGCGTCGAGGTGCCCGGCACCGCGACCGACCTCTACGGCCAGACGATCACGGTCACCGCGCTCGTCGACGTCGGCGGACTGACCGCGACCGACCCCGTGTCGGTCACGGCCGCCGCGGGCGCCTCGGTCGCCGGAGTGAAGGCCTCGGCCCCGACGACGGTCCCCGCCCGCGTGGGCGCCTCGGCCAGCACCTTCCCGGTGCCGGTCGTCTGGGACTGGACGCCGCTCACCACCGCCTCCCTCGCCCAGACCGGGCAGGTGACGGTCTCGGGAACGGCGACCGCCGACGGCGCTACGCTCCCCGCCACGCTCACGGTGCTCGTCACCACGGGCACGCTCCGCAACTTCAACCCGGACGCCGGCATCGTCGCGACCGCGTCGTCGTCGGAGTCGGGCTACGGACCGGAGCGCACCCGCAACGGCGTGGACGGCGACAAGGGCTGGTCGAACTGGACCAACGGCACCAAGGCCGCGCAGAGCTCGCTGACCTACACCTTCCCCTCGACCCACCAGGTCGAGAAGGTGTCGGTGCAGTTCCTGGCCGACGGCGGCACCAGCTGGGCGCAGACCTACCAGCTGCAGTACCAGGCCGCTGACAGCACGACCTGGACCGCGGTCCCCGGCTACGAGTCGGCCGTGGCCCTCGCGTCGCCGGCCGGCGGAACGGCTCCGACCCTGGTCGCGTCGTTCGCGCCTGTCACGGCCAAGGCCTTCCGCGTCGTGATGAACGCCTACGACAACACGCACCTGATCGTGGCCGAGACCAAGCTCTACGAGTCGGTCGCCTCGCCCGCCGCGGTCGCCACCCTGGGCGCCCTGCGCGTCGGAGGAGCCGGCATCGCCGGGTTCGACCCGGCCCGCACCTCCTACGCGGTCACCGTCGAGGGCACGGCGATGCCGGTGATCGGAGCAGTGGCGACCGACTCGGCGGCCACCGTGCGGATCACCCAGCCGACGACGGCGAACGGCGGAGTCGCGACCATCGCGGTCCGCGCGGCCGACGGCTCCGTCACCTCGACCACGACGGTGACGGTGACCCTGAAGGCGCCCGCCGCCCTCGCGGTCGCGGTCACGGCGACCACCCGCTGCATCGCCGGCAAGGTGACGCTCACCGTCGCGGCGAAGAACGAGTCCGGCGTGCCGGTCTCGATGACCATCGCGACGCCCTCCGGGTCGAAGCAGGTCACCGGAGTCGCGCCCGGCGCGAGCGGCAGCGCCGCGTTCACCACGCGCGCGGCCTCGGTGCCGGCCGGCCAGGCCACCGTCACCGCGACGGGCACGGTCGACGGCAAGCAGGTCACCTCGGTGGCGACGGGAGCGTACGCGGCCCGCAGCTGCTGACGCCCCCTCCGACACGGACCGCCTCCGCCCCTCCGGGGACGGGGGCGGTCCGTCGTTCGCCGTCGGAGCGGCGCGGCGCGGGCGGCGCGTCGTGGGATCCCGATACGCCCGCGGCGCGGGCTACTCGATCAGCGTGGATCCGTGCCGGTCGGGCAGCCGCACACCTCCGCGCCGGTGGAGCGACCGCGCACCTCTATGCCGGTCGAGCGGCCGCGGCACGCGGCGTATCGAGACGCCGCTCAGTGCCCCGCGGCCGCCTCGTCGCGGGTGCGCAGGCGCGAGACGCCCATCACGACGGCGGCGATGACCAGACCCAGCACGAGGCCGAAGATCATCGAGACGAAGGTGTCGGCCAGCCACACGACGACCGGGCCCGCGCCCTCGACCGCGTGGGTGACGACGTGCACGAGGTCGTACGGACCGTGCCACACCGTCTCGGCGAGGTTCGCGACGACGAGGTGCCCGCCGACCCAGAGCATGGCGAGCGTGCCGATGATGCTGATCGCGCGGAACACGACCGGCATCGACGCGACGATCCTCGCTCCGGTGCGCCGCACGCCGCGGGCCGCGTTCTTCATCAGGCGCAGGCCCACGTCGTCGATCTTCACGAGCAGCGCGACGGCGCCGTAGACGAGCACGGTCATCCCGAGCCCGACGACCAGGAGCGCGCCGAGCGTGGGCCAGATCCCGAAGTCGGGGTCGAGGCCGTCGAGCGCGATCAGCATGATCTCGGTGCTCAGGATGAGGTCGGTGCGGATGGCGCCGAAGACGAGCTTCTTCTCGTCGCGCGCCTCCGTCTCGTGGTCGCCGTGCGAGACGCCGAACCACTCGAGCACCTTCTCCGCCCCCTCGAAGCAGAGGAACGCGCCGCCGAGGATCAGCAGGTACGGCAGCACCTGCGGCGCGAACGCCGAGAGCAGCAGCGCCAGCGGGATGATGATGACGAACTTGTTGAACAGGCTCCCCAGCGCGATCCGCCCGACCACCGGCAGCTCCCGCGCGGGCGTGAGGCCCTGCACGTACTGCGGGGTGACGGCGGCGTCGTCGATCACGACGCCCGCCGTCTTGGCGCTCGCCTTCAGGGCGGCGGTGAGGATGTCATCGACAACCGCGAGCAGGCCGACCGACATGTGCGTCTCCTTGGAGGTCCGGGGTGAGAGGGCTCACAGTATCGCGAGCTCCGCGGTCGAGCGGGCACGGGGAGGGGCGCGGGCCCGGCAGAGGGGGTCCGGTGCAGGGGATCTCGGTACGCCGGCGGGGCTGGCTCCTCGATCAGCGTGAAGGGTGGG
>NZ_PSVY01000035.1:0-22665 GCF_002932635.1 Rathayibacter sp. AY1D1 | reverse complement strand
TCCTCCGCGGGCGAGGCGGCGGTCGGCGTCGACACCGCTTCCGGGGCGGTCATCGCCTCGGGCGCGAGTGCGGCGGAGGCGAACACCACGGAGAGCACGAGGGTCGTCGTCGGGACGAACGCGGCGAGAGCGCGGGTGGTGCGGGTCACGGACGGTCCAGTTCTGCGGGCTCTGCGATGCGCCCGCCTGTGATTACTACCAGGAGCGTGAAGAGCTCTGCACCCCCGCTTCCGGGTGGAGTGCCGCGGAGCGCGCCAGCGGGCTCGGCCATGCTCGTGCGCCCACCTCCTCGACGAGGCGGCGCTGAGCCGGATCGATCAGACGACCGATCTCCTTCTCGGGGAGCGCCTGCGGGGGAGCGGCCGTTCCTTCTCGCCCGCGGAGATCGACGTGACGGCGCTCCCGCCCAGGCCCGGCACGTCCTTCGGCATCTGGTGCCCTGAGCCGCGCACATCGAGCCCGCACTCGCCCTGCGCGTCGGATGATGCGCCGCACACGCAGAGGAGGGAGCGCCCGCGGGCACCCCCTCCTCCGTCACGGCCGGTCGACCGGCCGCCGTGCGCTCAGCAGACGCGGGCCGGGTAGGCCACCGTCTGCGCGAGGGTCTCGGAGCCCGCCGTGGCGGTCACCGTCACCTGGCTGCCCGGCATGCTCGCGAGGCGGGTGGTGAACGCGGCCGATCCGCTCGCACCCGCGGCCACCGCGGTGACCGTCTTCGAGCCGTAGGCCGAGGCCATCGCGACGTCGATCGGAGCGGTGCCGCCGTTCTTGGCGAGGACCGTCAGCACCGCCTTCCCGGCGACGCAGCGCGACGTCACGGTCACCGGCACCGTCAGCGCCGGGGCGGCCGCCTCGGGGACGACGATCTCGCCGATCTTGAGGAACGAGCCCGGCGTGGAGAAGGTCAGCTTCAGGCCGGTGGCCGAGACCGCCGCGAACGGGATCGTGGTCAGCGTGCCGTTCGCCGCCGGAGCGACGTTCTGCGCGGTGGTCGGCTTCCAGGTGCCGTCCTCGGCGCGGTAGGCCACGCTCACCGACGCCAAGGTGCCCTCGGTGTTGGTGAAGGTGAGCCCGGCGACGCGGTGCGCCTCGGTGTTCGTCAGCGTGAACTCGGCGCTGCCGGCGAAGGTTCCGTCGGTCCAGGTCGACCAGGGGGTGCTCACGTTGCCGTCGCAGGCGTTCTTCGCGGGGAGGGTCGCGTACTTCGTCTGGCTGAACGACGCCGAGACCGCGGCTCCGGGAACGCGGCAGACGTTCGTCGGCGGCGCGGTGCCCCAGATCTGCACCTCCGAGACCGACTGCCACGTGTTCGCCGCGCTGGTGAGGTGCAGGCGGAGGCCCGTGGTGTCGGGCAGGGAGGACAGGTCGAGGATCGCCGTCGGGGCGGATCCGGTCGCGGCCTGGCTGAGGGTGGTGGCGACCGAGGAGGTCGTCCATGCGCCGTTCACCTGGTACTCGACCTCGATCCTCGAGGGCCAGGTGGCGGTCGCACCGTCCTTGTAGGTGCTGACCGTCACCGAGTCGAGGTTCTGCGCCGCGCCCCAGGAGAAGGAGAGGCGGCTGTCGCGCGGGTAGCCGGCCGAGGACCAGTCGTCCCAGCCCTTGCCCTTGACGTCGCCGTCGATGAGCTTGCCGGCGAGGTCCGTGCGGCTCGAGACCGCGACCGAGGCTCCGGGAGCGAGGTTCGCGATGCCCGGCTCCGCCACCTCGATCGTGCGGGTGAAGCGGCGGCCGGAGGAGAACCCGGCGTCGGCGGCGAGCGTGCCCGTCACCTGCACCGTGCCGAGCTCGGCGGGGCCGGGGGCGGCCCAGGTCACGGCGACGTCGCGGGTCGAGCCGTTGCTCGCGACCGAGACCGTCGAGGGGAGCGCGGCGGCGATGTCGGCGCCGCGGCGGACCTGCTTCGGCAGACGGGCGTCCACGACCGACCAGACGCCCTCGCCGACCCCCTTGTCGTCCCAGTAGGAGAGGTTCCAGCCGGATCCCCAGCGCGCCGGGTCCTCCTGAGCCGGGTTCCGCATCTCGAGGCGGCCGTTCTCACCGACCGTCATCGGGAGCCAGACGTAGGTCGAGTCCGACTTGCCCTCGTTCCACCGGTCGCCCATGTAGACGTACTTCCCGGGAGCGAGCGTGAGGACGTTCGTCGACTGCGAGCCGAAGGTCGTCTTGCGGGAGTCGCCGATCGAGAGCAGGCCGTCGCCGCCCTCCGGGATCGCGTTGTAGGCGACGTTCTCGTCGGCGTCGCCCTTCTCGACTCCGCGGGTCCACGCGCCGAGGATCGAGTCGGCGGTGTAGTAGGTCTGCGGGTTCGGCGCCCAGCCGGTCGCCCCGGAGGCGATCGTGTAGTACTTGCCGCCGTTAGCGAAGATCGCGGGCGCCTCGAGGTGTCCGCACTCCTTGACGATCTGGAAGTCGGTGCCGCGCACCGGTGCTCCGGCCGCACCGTCGGCGAAGACGTAGGGGTACGTCCCGTCGGCCGAGTACTGGTTCGCGTCGAGGGTGTCGGTCGTGGTGGTCCGCTCGACGTTGGTGTAGTCGGCGTCCAGCTTCGCCACGTAGAGCGAGTAGTTCTCCTCGGAGGAGTAGGAGATGTACGCGGTGCCGTCCTCATCCTGGAAGACGGTCATGTCCCGTGCCTGCCCGGGCACGGCGGAGGTGGTGCAGGCCTTGTAGTCCGTGCGGTTGTAGAGGCGGTAGACGCCCTGGAGCGTGAAGGGCCCGGTCGGGCTGTCCGAGACGGCGACTCCCGCCATCGAGCGCGCGTAGGTGCTGCCGCCCGGCGTGGTCCGGCCGTCGGAGTGCCACCACATGACCCACTTGCCGGTCTTCTCGTTGAAGAGGACCTTGGGGCGCTCGAAGATGGCGGTGTTCGGCGAGGCCTGCGTCGTGTCGAGGTGGTAGTCGAGCTCCGCGATGCGGTCGGCGCGAGGGGCTCCGGAGTCGTCGACGGTGTCGTAGAGCGCGTCGAAGTAGGGGGCCTCGAGGTCGGCCGGAGCCGAGACGCTGCGCAGCGCGGTGCCCTTGTTCTCCCAGTTGTGGCCGTCGGTGGAGCGGTAGACCGCGACTCCGGGGCTGTTCCAGTAGCCCTTCGTGCGGTCCTCGCCGTACCAGTACTGGACCTGCTGACCGCCCTCCTCGACGGTGACGATCTGGCCGCCGTGCGCCTGGATGTGGCGGCCGTCGGTGTCGTACCAGTAGGGCTGGAAGTAGCCGGCCGCGGTGCTGCCCGGGTCCTGGACCGCCGGGTAGTCGGTGTAGGTCACGGGCGTCGAGGTGCGCGGCACTCCGTCGTCGGGATCCGTGGCCACGGCGGCCGAGGCCGACTGCGCTCCTGTTCCCAGGAGTGCTGCGACGAGCAGCGCGGCCACCGCCGCGGCGGCCGTTCGTGGTCGAGACGTCATGCTGTGCTCCTTTGCACCGGGGACTTCGCGCATGTTCACGCAAACATCACGCTTCCACGAGGGTCTGATGACGTCAACATCCGAATCCACTCGATCGCCGGATCCCGACGGCTGCGGGCCCGGTCCTCGCTGCTCGACCTTCCGGCACGAGCGCTCCGCCCGACTGGAAGGCGCGCTCCGCGAACCGGCGATCATCCGATGCCGCCCGAACCGCGATCGCCCCCGGGCCGGAGGGCTCGAGGGCGATCGGACGTGCGGTGCGGCCTAGCCGCCGACCGCCTGGCGAGCGCTGTCGAGCCCGCTCGAGAAGGCGTCGGCGGAGGAGACGTTGCCCGACTCCAGCTCGACCAGCGCCCCCGAGAGAGCGGCGCCGATCGCTCCGGTGTCGGGGCCGTTCACGAACGAGGGGAAGTCCTCGACCGAGCTCGCGATCACCTCGCCGATCCTCGAGTCGCCGAAGAACGGATCGGTGTAGGCGCGGACGCTGTCGCTCTGCAGGGCGGCGGTGGCGGCGGGGAACGTGCCGGAGGTGGCGAAGTGGTCCTCCTGGCCCTCCGCCGACATCATCGTCTGGATGTACTGCCACGCGGCCTGCGGGTGCTCGGCCCGCGCCGGGATGGCGATGACGCTGCCTCCCCAGTTGCCGCCGACTCCGGGGACCGAGGTGACGCGCCAGTTCCCCGCGGTGTCGGGGGCGTCGGTCTTGATGCCCTGGAGGATCCAGGACGGAGCGACGGTCACGGCGAACGAGCCGTTCGCCCGGCCGGGCGCCCAGCCGGAGGAGAAGGCGGCGATGCCGGCGCTGATCCCCGTGTCGTGGGCCTTCACGGCGATGTCGAAGGCGTCCTCCACCTGCGGGTTCGTGTCGTAGACGAGCTCGCCGTCGGGGGAGTAGTACTTCTCGGTGACCTGGTTGATCGTCGAGTAGAAGACGCTGGTCTCCACGTTGTCGACGAAGGGCTCACCGGTCGCGGCCGTGTACTTCTCGCCGGTCGCGAGGAAGCCGTCCCAGTCGCTCCAGAGCGCGGCGACCTCGTCCGGATCGGTGGGGAGGCCTGCCTGCTCGAACAGGTCCGCACGGTAGGCGAAGCTGAGGCCGCCCACGTCGGTCGGCACGCCCACGACGGAGCCGTCCGCCGCGGTCGCCGCGTCCGCCGCCCAGGGCAGGTAGTCCGCTCCGACGTCGTCGCCGCCCAGCGTGCGCAGGTCGAGGAAGTTGGCGCTGTTCTGGACGAAGCGCGGGAGGTCTCAGGGCTGCGAGGATCTCGCGCGCTCGAGGATGGCGGCGATCACGGCGGACTTCGCCTCGGCGTAGTCGTTCCCGTCCTCCCAGCGCCGGAGGAGGAGAGACGCCTTCGTGCTGCGGTAGAGCTCGCGGTCGGCCGGGTCGGTGCGCAGCCGGTCGCGCAGGAGGAGGTACGCGTCGATCGCGGGATGACCCTCCTCGTAGATGTGGACGTGGGCGTCCCGTCCGGGCGTGCGGACGAGCCGGTGCCCGGGCTCGCGGGTGCGCAGGACGTAGCCGGCCGCGAGCAGCGGCGCGACGTGGTCCTCCTCCGCCGTGACGTCGGGCACGACGACGAGCACGTCGACGATCGGCTTCGCGGGCAGGCCCGGGACGGAGGTCGAGCCGATGTGCTCGACCCGCACGCCCGGGACGGCCTCGAGGATGCGCCGCCGGTGCTCCTCGAACAGGGCGGACCACTCGGGGTCGTGCTCGTGCAGGGCGAGCTCGAGCGGCTCCGGTCCACCGACGAGCTCGACGGAGACGACGTCGGGGCGGCGGGGGCAGCGGTGCGGAGTCACCGGGTCATCCTGCCAGGGGTGCCGCAGGGCGGGTGCGGTTCACTGGAGCGGTGAGCACCCTCCTCGTCACCGCGCACCCCGACCGCGACTCCCTCACCGCCGCCCTCGCCCGGCGGCTGCGGGAGGAGCTCGGCCCCGACGGAGTGGAGACGGCCGACCTCGACGCCGAGGGCTTCGACCCGCGGTTCGGCGCGGCCGACCGGGACCGCTACCGCGGTGTCGGCCCGGTTCCCGACGACGTCCTCCGCGAGCAGCGCCGGCTCGACGGCGTCGACCACCTCGTGCTCGTCTTCCCCGTCTACTGGTGGTCGATGCCCGCGCTGCTGAAGGGCTGGATCGACCGCGTCTTCCTCGCCGGCTGGGCCTTCGACATCGACCCCGTCCACGGCACGCAGCGCAGGCTCGGCGCTCTGACCGTCCACCTCGTCCTCGTCGCGGGGGACTCCGCCGGGACTTACGAGCGGCACGGCTACGAGCAGGCGCTGCTGACGCAGATCCAGCACGGGATCATCGACTACTGCGGAGCCCGGCGCGGCGGGGCCGTCGTCGTCCACGAGTCCGAGCGCGAGGACGACGCGAGCCGCAGGGCGGCGGTCGAGGACGCGGTCGAGCGGACCGTGGAGGCGATCAGGGCTGATCCGCCTGCAGCGCTCCGGTGACGAGGGCCTGCACGAGGGTGTCGGCGTCGTAGTCCGGATCGTGGGCGGCGCCGATGCAGAGGTTGCCGATGCCCTTGAGGAGCATGTAGCCGCTGAGACTCGACGCCGGGATCCGGGCGGGTCGTGCCGCCTCGAGCAGGTCGCCGCAGACGGGGACGAGCCGCTCCACGAAGTAGGCGTGCAGGGCGTCGGATCCGGCGCTGTCGCCCTGGAGCGCACCGGCGAGGCCGTGCTTGGTCACCAGGAGGTCGACGAAGTGGGCGACCCAGGCCCTGAGGGCTGCCTCCGGGGTCGCGCTGTCGGCGAGCAGCCGTGGGCCCGCCTCCGCGCAGGCCTCGACCTGGTGGCGGTAGACGGCGACCACGAGCTCCGAGCGGGTCGGGAAGTGCCGGTAGATCGTCCCCATGCCGACGCCGGCCTCCGCCGCGATCTCGCGGACCGGCGCGTCCACGCCGGAGGCCACGAACACCGTCGCCGCGGCGGCGAGCAGTGCGTCGCGACTCGTCCGCGGTCGGCCGGGCGTGCGGGGCACACGGTCGCTCATCGGTTCTCCTTGCTTTTCGGAGCGGCGCTCCGTAATGTCTCCGAGCGCAGCTCCACCACGTTCCGGAGCAGCGCTCCGCAATGTTCCGGAGCAGCGCTCCGACGATTGTGCCAGAGCGCCGCCACCCAGGAAGGACCCTCGTGCCCACTCCGCTCCTCGACTCGTCGACCCCCGGTGAGCACCGCCCGATGCGCGCGGTCCGCACGGCCGAGCGCGACCCCTCTCGATCCGTCGCGAACGGCCCGTCGCCGAGGGGCGGACGGGCGTCCGCGACGGAGGAGCGGAGCGGGCCCTGCCGTCAGCGCGGGGCGCGCAGCCCGGCGAGCGGGCCGTCGTGCAGCGGCTCCGTCTCCCAGCGGACGCGGGCGGTGCGGTCGGGAGCGAGCTCGACGTGCAGGCGGTGCGGGGTCTCGAGGAACACGACGTCGACCAGGACTCCGTCGCCCGAGGGTCCGGCGCTCGCCGCGAACGGCCCGTCGACGGTCCAGGCTCCCGCGCCGGGCGTCACCGTGAAGCGCTCGTCGCCCTCGGTCAGCGCGAGCGTCCAGCCGCCCTCGTCGGCCGTCACCTCGACGGCGTCGGGCCACGATCCGACCGGCGTGTAGCTCCCGGTCGCGGGGGAGGCGCCCTCGAGCGGGGGAAGGGCGAGCTCCGACAGCCGGTCGGCCAGCCGGGCGTCGGCCTCCGCCGTGGACCCGCGGCCGACGGCGGGGAGCAGGTGCTCCCAGGCGAGCGCGAGCAGCGTCTGCGTGTCCGAGGTCTGGCCGGTCAGCGCGATCACGAGCTCGCGCTCGGGCACGATCAGGCTGAACTGCCCGTACGCGCCGTCCGCGCGGTAGCCGTGCAGCGACCGCCAGAACTGGAAGCCGTAGCCCTGCTGCCAGTCCGGTCCGCCGTCCTCGTGGGTCGGGACGTGCGCGCGGGACGCCTCGGCGACCCACTGCGGCGAGAGGATCCGCCGGTCGCCCCAGCGCCCCTCCTGCAGGTACAGCAGTCCGAGCGCAGCGGCCGCCTCGGTGGTGGCGTGCAGCCCGCTGTAGCCGAGCTCGCGCCCCGAGTCGTCGCGATGCCAGGCGACCTCGCCGATGCCGAGCGGATCGAGCAGGCGCGGGCGCAGGTAGTCGGTCAGCGACTGCCCGCTCACGCGCTGCACGATCGCGGCGGCGGCGAAGGTGCAGGGCTGGTTGTAGGCGAAGACGCTGCCCGGCTCCTGCTCCGGCGGGAGGAGGAGGAAGCCGCGCACCAGGTCGGCCGGGTCCGTCTTCTCGGCACGGTCGATCGTCTCGGCGGAGTGGCCGCTCGCCATCGCGAGGACGTGGCGGACGCGGATCGCACGCGAGCGCGGGTCGGTGATCTCGTCGTCGAGCTCGGGGAAGTACGAGAGGACGGTGGCGTCCAGGTCGACCAGGCCCTCGGCGACCGCGAGGCCGACGGCGGTCGCGGTGAAGCTCTTGCTCAGCGAGTAGAAGAGGTGCAGCCGCTCGGCCGAGTACGGCGCCCACCAGCCCTCGGCGACCACGTCGCCGCCCTGCACCACCATCAGCCCGTGCAGCTCGACGCCGGGAGCGGCCTCGACCCCTTCGACGAAGGCCAGCACTCCCTCGGCGTCGACGGAGCGGGCGGACGGGGTGCTTCTCGGCAGTGAGCGCGTCATCCTCCGATGCTACGACCGGGGCGGCGCCGCCTCCGCCCGGGGGCAGGAGGCGGCGCCGCCTAGGCGGTCGGCTCGGCGGGGAAGGGCCCGAGGCCGAGCAGGAAGCGGAGGATCGCGTCGGCCGGCACGCGCAGGGCGGGGCCGGAGCCGAGCTCCCACTCCGCGTCGGTCGGAGCGAGGGTGCGACCGCGAACGGCGGCGCGGATCGCGAGCGGCGCGCGCTGCAGGCGGTCCAGGGCCACCCCGCCGGTGATGCGGGAGGAGAGGGCGAGCGGCTCGGGGGAGAGCGCGAGCTCGACGCGGACGACCTCGACCAGCTCGGCGACCGAGCGGGGACCCGCGCCCGCGCGGCGAGCGGAGGCGAGAGCGGCCAGGGCCGGGGCGATCTCGGCGGGAGGAGGAGGGGAGGAGGCCTCTCGGGCGCCCATCCGCGTCGCGAGGCGCTGGCCGGTGCTGCTCGAGAGCCGCACGACGAGCTCTCCGAGCAGGGCGTCCCGGGAGACGGCACTGGCCGCCTCGCCCTCCGTGGTGGAGGGGGAGGCGGCCAGGACGGCGAGGCGGTCGAGCCTCTCGGCGACGAGGGGGCGCCAGTCGTTGCTGACGCCCGTCTCGTCGACCGAGGGCCCGGTGCTCAGCGGCAGGAACCGCGACCAGTCGGGCACGACCGCAGGGCCTAGCGTCCGCCCGAGCGGCGCTTGTTGTAGACGTCGAAGGCGACCGCGAGCAGGAGCACGAGGCCCTTGACCGCCTGCTGCCACTCGATGCCGATGCCCATGATCGACATGCCGTTGTTCAGGACGCCGATGATGAGGCCACCGATGATCGCGCCGCCGATGGTGCCGACGCCGCCCTGGACCGCCGCGCCGCCGATGAAGGCGGCCGAGATGGCCTCGAGCTCGAAGCCGTCGCCCGCCTTCGGGCCGGCGAGGTTGAGTCGCGCGGTGAAGACGAGGCCGGCCAGCGCCGCGAGGACGCCCATGTTGACGAACAGCCAGAAGGTGACGTTGCGGGTCTTGATGCCGGACAGCTCCGCGGCGTGCAGGTTGCCGCCGATCGCGTAGACGTGACGGCCGAAGACGGAGCGGTTCATGACCACGCCGTAGATCAGGACGAGCACGGCGAGCACGATCAGGGTGACCGGGATGCCCTTGAAGGTGGCCAGCGCGAAGGAGAAGGCCGCGATCACGACGGAGACGAGGACGAGCTTGGTGACGAACCAGGCGCCCGGCTCGACGCTCTGCGCGTACTTCTGGCGGCCGCGGCGGGTGCGCACGGACTGCACGGCGAAGGCGACGATCGCGAGCGCGCCGATGACGAGCGACAGCGGGTCGAGGTCGGTCTCGCCGAACAGGTCGGTGAGGAAGCCGTTGCCCAGCGCGCGGTACTCGGTCGGGAAGGAGCCGATGTTCGCGTTGCCGAGGACGACGAGCGCCAGGCCGCGGAAGATCAGCATGCCCGCCAGGGTCACGATGAACGCCGGGATCCCGACGAAGGCGATCCAGAAGCCCTGCCACGCTCCGACCAGGGCGCCGATGAGGAGGGAGAGGATGATCGACAGCCACCACGGGAGACCCATGTTGACCGCGAAGACGCCGGAGATCGCTCCGACGAACGCCGCGACCGAGCCGACCGAGAGGTCGATGTGCCCGGCCACGATGACCATCACCATGCCGATGGCGAGGATCAGGATGTAGCCGTTCTGGACGATCAGGTTCGAGATGTTCTGGGGGCGGAGGAGGATTCCGCCGGTCATCACCTCGAACAGCAGCACCACCACGATGAGGGCGATGAAGATGCCGTTCTTGCCGAGGTCGCCCAGCACGTGGCTGAGGCGCTTCGTGAAGGCGTTCTCGGTGGGCTTCACCTGCGCACCGGCCGCGGTGGACGGTTCGTTCTGCAGATCGGTCATCGTTGCTTCTCCTGGGTCATGAGGGTGAGGACCGCCTCGGGCGTCGCCTCGGCGATGGGCAGCTCGCCCGTGATCCGGCCCTCCGACAGCGCGTAGACGCGATCGCAGATGCCGAGCAGCTCCGGCAGCTCGGAGGAGATGACGATGATCCCCTTACCCTGCGCCGCGAGCCGGTTGATGATGGTGTAGATCTCGTACTTCGCACCCACGTCGATGCCGCGGGTGGGCTCGTCGAGGATGAGGACGTCCGGGTCGGAGTAGATCCACTTCGACAGGACGACCTTCTGCTGGTTTCCGCCGGAGAGCTTCCCGGTCTTGGCGAGCACGGTCGGCGACTTGATGTTCATGCTGCCGCGGTACTCGTTGGCGACCTCGAACTCGCGGTTGTCGTCGACGAGTCCGCCGCGGGCGACCTTGTCGAGCGACGCGAGCGAGATGTTCCGCTTGATGTCGTCGATGAGGTTGAGGCCGTAGTGCTTGCGGTCCTCGGTCGCGTAGGCGAGCCCGTGGGCGATCGCCTCCGAGACGTTGCGGATCTTGATCTCCTTTCCGGCCTTGAAGACCTGGCCGGAGATTCGGCTGCCGTAGGAGCGGCCGAAGAGGCTCATCGCGAACTCGGTGCGCCCGGCGCCCATGAGTCCGGCGATGCCGACGATCTCGCCGCGGTGCACCGACAGGTTGACCTTGTCCACCATGACGCGGGTCGGGTCCTGGGGGTGGTGGGCCGTCCAGTCGACCACGCGCAGGATCTCCTCGCCGATGTGCGGCGTGTGGTCCGGGTAGCGGTGGTCGAGGTCGCGGCCGACCATGTCCTTGATGATGCGGTCCTCGGTGACGTCGTCGTGAGCGATCGTCTCGATGGTCTTGCCGTCGCGGATGACCGTGACGGTGTCCGCGATCTTCTTGATCTCGTTCAGCTTGTGGCTGATGATGATCGACGTGATGCCCTGCTCCTTGAGGTGCAGGATCAGGTCGAGCAGGTGGTCCGAGTCCTCGTCGTTCAGGGCCGCGGTGGGCTCGTCGAGGATGAGCAGCTTGACCCGCTTGGAGAGCGCCTTCGCGATCTCGACGAGCTGCTGCTTGCCGACTCCGATCTCCATGATCTTGGTGGTCGGGTTCTCGCGCAGACCCACGCGGGCCAGCAGCGCCGCGGCCTCCTGGTTGGTCTTGTTCCAGTCGATCAGGCCGCCGAAGCCGCGCACCTCGTTGCCGAGGAAGATGTTCTCCGCGATGGAGAGGTAGGGGCTGAGGGCCAGCTCCTGGTGGATGATGACGATGCCCTTCGCCTCCGAGTCGCGGATGCTGGAGAACTGCATCACCTCGTCCTCGAAGACGATGTCGCCCTCGTAGGTGCCGTGCGGGTAGACGCCCGACAGGACCTTCATCAGCGTCGACTTGCCGGCGCCGTTCTCCCCGCAGATCGCGTGGACTTCGCCGCGCTGTGCGTTGAGCGTGACGTCCTGGAGCGCCTTCACGCCCGGGAACGTCTTGGTGATGCCGCGCATCTCGAGGATGTTCGAGGTCACGCCGCCTCCCTTCCTTCGTAGTGGGGGAGGGCGCCCAGTGGGCGCCCTCCCGGGGTGTTCCTTCTCGGGTGAGGAGAGAGGACTAGCCGTTCACTTCCGCGTCGGTGTAGTAGCCGCCGTCGACGAGGACGGACTGGATCTGGTCCTTGGTGACGATGACCGGCTCGAGCAGGAAGGACGGGACGACCTTCTTGCCGTTGTCGTAGGTGTCGGTGTCGTTGACCTCGGGCTCGGTGCCCTCGAGCACGGCCTGGGCCATCTTCACGGCCTCCTTGGCGAGCTCGCGGGTGTCCTTGTAGATGGTCGCGTACTGCTCGCCGGCGATGATCGCCTTGACGGAGTCGAGCTCGGCGTCCTGACCGGTGATGATCGGGAAGTCGGAGCCGACGGTGTAGCCGGCGTCGGTCAGAGCCGAGATGATGCCGCGGCTGAGGCCGTCGTAGGGCGAGAGGACGCCCTGGACCTTGGAGCCGTCGGAGTACGTCTTGGTGAGGATGTCCTCCATGCGGCTCTGGGCGACCTCGCCGTCCCAGCGGAGCGTGGCGACGGTGTTGAAGTCGGTCTCGCCGGACTTCACGACGAGCGTCTTGTCGTCGATGTACGGCTGGAGGGTGTCCATCGCGCCGTTGAAGAAGAACGTGGCGTTGTTGTCGTCGGGGCTGCCGGCGAACAGCTCGACGTTGAAGGGGCCGGCGGGGGCGTCGGCGGCCTTTGCGCCGGTGAGGTCGGTGAGACCGAGGCCCGCGAGCAGCGAGGTGGCCTGCTGGACGCCCACCTTGTAGTTGTCGAACGTGGCGTAGTAGTCCACGTTCTCGGAGTCGCGGATGAGGCGGTCGTAGGCGATGACGGGGATGTCGTTGGCCTTGGCCTCCTCGAGCACGCTCGTGAGGGTGGTGCCGTCGATCGAGGCGACGATCAGGGCCTTGGCGCCCTTGGTGATCATGTTCTCGAGCTGCGAGACCTGGGTGGGGATGTCGTCCTCGGCGTACTGCAGGTCGACCTGGTAGCCGGCCTCCTCGAGCTGCGACTTGACGTTGTTGCCGTCAGCGATCCAGCGCTCGGACGACTTGGTCGGCATCGCGACGCCGACGAGGCCGCCGTCGCCGGATCCCGAGCCCGAGCCGCCACCGGTTCCGGAGGAGCAGGCGGCGAGGGAGAGGATCATCGCTCCGCCGGCGATGCCGGCGATGAGAGCGCGCTTCATTGTGGTCACTGTGATTCCTTCGTCATTGAATGCAGTGGATGCAGGGCCGCCCTCGGGATCGGGGCGGAGATGTGATGCCATGTGAGCGATCACATTGCGTCATGCTAGACCCGACGGCGCCATTCGTGTCAACGCGTACGTCTCGACTCGGTAACGGGACACCGGCGGCGCGTCGTCCGCTCTCGGAGCGGTGCTGTCAAGGGTCCCCGGCCCCGGAAGGGAGCCGGAGCCGTCGGCGTTGCGTCCAGCACTGTCGAAAGGACGCACACCATGACGAAGACCTGGTTCATCACCGGCGCCTCGAAGGGCTTCGGCCGCGAGTGGGCCGAGGCGGCGCTCGAGCGCGGCGACTCGGTCGCCGGGACCGCCCGCCGGATCGAGACCCTCGACGCCCTCGTCGAGGAGTACCCGGACACGTTCCTCCCGCTGACCCTCGACGTGACCGACCGCGAGGCCGGCTTCGCCGCCGTGCAGGCCGCGGCCGACCGGTTCGGCCGACTGGACGTCGTGATCAACAACGCCGGCTACGGGCACTTCGGCATGATCGAGGAGCTCACCGAGGAGGAGGTCCGCGCGCAGCTCGAGACCAACGTCTTCGGCGCCCTCTGGGTCACCCAGGCCGCGCTGCCGATCCTCCGCGAGCAGGGCTCGGGCCACATCGTCCAGGTGTCGAGCATCGGCGGCATCAGCGCGTTCCCCTCGATCGGCGCGTACCACGCGTCGAAGTGGGCGCTCGAGGGCTTCACCCAGTCGCTGGCCGCCGAGGTCGCCGGCTTCGGGATCCACGTGACCCTCGTCGAGCCCGGCGGGTACTCGACCGACTGGTCCGGTCCCTCCGCGTCGCGCAGCGAGCCGATCGACGCGTACGACGAGGTCCGGGAGGCAGCGAGCCGACGCCCCTCCGCCGCTCAGCAGGGCGACCCGCGGGCCTCGCGCCTCGGGATCCTCGCGGTCGTGGACGCGGACGAGCCGCCGCTGCGGATCTTCTTCGGGCGCGCGCCGCTGGGCATCGCGACGGCGGACTACGAGTCGCGCCTCGAGACCTGGAAGCGCTGGAACGACGTGTCGATCGCCGCTCACGGCGAGTGATCCCGGGCGGTCGCGGCGCGAGGGCGTCGCGGCCGCCGGTCAGCGCGAGGCGGTGACGCTCGCGCTCCGGGGGACGGCCGTGGATCCGCGGACGACCAGCTGCGGAGCGATCGGCGCCGCCTTCTCCGGCCGGTCGCCCTCGATCAGGCTGAGCAGCGCGGCCACGCACCGGCGTCCGAGCTCCACGAAGTCCTGGCGGACGCTGGTCAGCGGCGGCCAGTAGAACGCCGCCTCGGGGATGTCGTCGAAGCCGATGACGCTGACGTCCTCCGGCACGCGGACCCCGCGCTCGTGGAACGCGCTCATCAGTCCGAGCGCCATCTGGTCGTTCCCCGCGAACACCGCGGTGAAGTCGAGGAAGCGCGAGAGCTCGAGGCCCACGCGGTGGCCGCGCTCGGCGCTCCAGTCGCCGAGCAGCGGCGGGCGCAGCGGGATCGAGCGGTGGTCGAGCTCGGCGAGGTAGCCGCGCATCCGCGCCTCGGCCTCGATCCAGTCCTGCGGGCCGGCGAGGTGCACGATCTCGGTGTGCCCGAGGTCGATCAGGTGCCCGGTGGCGATGCGGGCGCCGGCCATCTGGTCGACGTAGAGCGCGTCGTCGCGGTCGTCCTCGCTCGTCTGCAGCGTCACGTGCGGGATGCGCAGCGCGACTCCGGAGAGGATGTCGAAGACGCGGATCTGCGGCGCGACGACCACGAGGCCCTCGACCGCCTGGTTGAGCAGATGCCGGATCCCGGCCTGGATCGACGCGCCGTCGGTGCCGTCGACGTTGGCCGTGACCACGAGGTAGCCCGCGTCGCGCGCCGCCACCTCGATAGCCTGGATGCTCGAGGCCGGACCGTACTGCAGGCTCTGCGAGGACAGCACGCCGACGGTGCGGGTGCGGCTGGTGACCAGTGCCCGCGCGGCGAGGTTGGGGCGGTAGTCGAGCTCGGCCATGACCTCGAGCACGCGCTTCTTCGTCTCGGCGCGGAGGCTCGGGTGGTCGTTCAGGACCCGGGAGACGGTCTGGTGCGAGACGCCGGCCGCGCGGGCGACGTCGTAGATGCTCGGCGCCCGCGACGCGGGCTTGTCTTCCGGCATCGGGCACCGCGGCTCTCTGTGATCGGCGCCTCCGACGCAGGACCGGGGCGCCCTCGCGGGCGGCTCGCCCGTCCGCGGGCGCGTGTGAGCACACTTTACGTCCCTCGGCGCGGGGGCCTGCACACCGACGGAACCTCGACGGCTCGGACGGGTGCCGCTCCCGGATCGGCCGGACGTTCCGGCACCGCTGGTGCGGGCGCGCCGGAACGACGCGATCCGCGCCTCCGCCCCGCGGTCGTCGCAGCGGGTGGTCGCCGCGGTCGGGTCAGCCGTCGAAGACCTCGGCCGAGGCGAAGGCCGCATCGGAGCGGAGCACGGCGACGAGGTCCACGGGACAGTCCTCGAAGGCCGTCCTCTCCGGACCGGGAGGCGTGTGCGCTCGGAAGTCGACGACGGATCCCTGGGGCGCGACGGCGTCGGGCGATCACAGGCGCCACCCTGCGGTCCGGGGTACTTTCCCGCGTGTGAACGACAGCGACGAGAAGTCCGGGAGAGGCTGGCGCATCGATCTCGGCGAGCCGCCGGAGAGCGTGTCCGGCGATGTCGTCGACGCTCTCGATAAGGTGTCCGCGGAATTCGCGGCATTCCGGAGCGGAACTTCCGGCGAGGGCGGAGAAAGGGCCGCGGCCCTCCGCGGAGCCGCCCGACTCGGGGCCGGAGAGCACCGGCTCGCCGTCGCCTCGGGGCTGACGCGGGAAGGCGTCCGCGCCTTTCTCGCGGGGGGATGACAAGCCGTCGGAGAGGCGGTTCCCCCGTGCCTCGACAAGCCGGCGCCGAAGGAAGAGAAAGGCCTCGAGAAGGCGCGGCATCCGGAGAGATCGGAGACGACGAATGGACGACGAGGAGTGGGCTCGGTACCTTCTCGCGATGAAGCGCCGAGCACCGACGGATCAGGACGGCGCGACCGCGGAACGGCGTGACGCGATGGTGGCGGCCGTCCTGCGGGAGCTCGACGGGGTCGATCCGTACGGACTCGAGCCGGGTCGCGAGGACGGCGCTCCCCGCGACGAGTACGCGTCTGAGGCGGCCCCGATCGCGAGCATCCTCCTGCGCCGAGGACGGATCACCGGCGAGGAGCTCGACGCCGTCTGGCGGTTCTGGTTCGGCGAGCCGCTGAGCGCCCTGCTCGGCGACGGCTTCGCCCCGCTCCTGGCGCGGCTCGACCGGCTCGCTCCTCTCTCGGCGGAGGAGTGACGGGCGTCGGGTTCCGGCGGCGGACCGGCCGCGATCCCGGCGTCCCGTATCGCTCCGCCCAGCTCCGCCTAGCTCCGCTCGCGGAAGAAGCGGATGAGCTCGCGCAGGGCCGGGAGCGTCGCGCTCTCGGCCTCGGCGTCGTCGAGGTCGTCGAAGGAGGTGCGGAGCCCGGCGGCGTCGGCGTCGGCGGCGGACTCGAACGCCATCGACCACTCCGGGAACAGCCGCTCCCGGATCGGCTCCTCGAGGAGGGTGCGCAGCTGCGCGTGGCGCTCGTCGGCGGCGATGACGGCCATCCGCTCGCGCAGGACCGCGTCCGGCCCCTCGAGCACCTGGAGGAATCGGCCGTCGCGGTGCAGGAGCATGCCGGTCAGGCCGAGGCGCTCGTTGTTCGCGCGGCACTGGGCGAGCAGCGCGGGGAGGTCGGCGTCCGTGAAGCCGGCGGAGGTGCGGCTGGAGTAGACGAGGGAGAGCATGGCGTCCGTTCCGGGTGGGGGAGGCGGGCGCCTCCGCTCCCAGTGGACCACCGACAGCGCCTCCCGCACGGGCACTTCCGCCGGCGGCGGCGGGCTGCTAGAGCTAGCCGACCGTGATCGGAGCGGCAGACGGACGGGTGTCCTGCCGCATCCAGACGAAGAAGCCGACCAGGGTGAACGCGCCGTAGAAGACGTACATCAGCCCCGACGCGTAGTAGCCGGCCGAGAACAGCAGCGGCACGCCGACCAGGTCGACGGCCACCCAGATGAGCCAGAACTCGGTCCAGCCCTTCGCCATGCCGTAGGTGGCGAGGACGGAGCCGACGAAGATCCACGCGTCGCTCCAGACCGGCTCGTAGGAGCCGAGCGCGCGGAACACGGGGGTCAGCACCGCGGTGCCGCCGACCATCCCGAGCACCAGCAGGCCGCGGGTGCGCCACGACGCCCAGCGCGGCTCGATCAAGGTGGTCGAGTCGTCGGGGCGGTGGGTCCACCGGTACCAGCCGTAGACGCTGACCAGGATGAACATCACCTGCCGCCCGGCCTGGCCGAGCAGGTTGACGGGGTTCGGAGTGCCGAACAGGGCGCCCATGAAGACCGTGAACAGCAGCACGTTGCCGATGAGGCCGACGGGCCAGGCCCAGACCTTCCGCCGCATCCCGCCGAGGGCGCTGAGGAGCCCGAAGACGTTGCCGATGACCTCCCGCCAGAGGACGGTCTGCTCGCCGATGACGATCTGCGCGTCGAACAGCCAGTGCACGAGGTCCACGAGGCCTTCTTCCTGAGTCGGGATGCCGGGTGGTGCAACCCTGCCCCATCCCGGGCCATTCCCGTCGCGGGCTGATGAGGGCGCCGCGCTCGAACCACGCTGGATCCCGCTCCGGGGCGGGGAGCGCGACCGGCGCCCCGCTGTGCCGCCGCGACCGTAGGCTGGCGGGATGACGTCCCGGGTGCGACTCCTGCTGGCCTCGTCGCACCCCGGGCCGACCGTGACGGTCACCGTGCTGGCGACCGTGATCGCGGCGGCGTCCGGGCATCCGCTCGGGCAGGTCGTGCTGGTGGCGCTCGCCGTGCTGCTCGGGCAGCTCTCGATCGGGCTCGCGAACGACTGGATCGACGCCGACCGCGACCGCGCGGTGGGGCGCACCGACAAGCCGGTCGCGCAGGGGCTGATCGGCGTGGGCGCCGTCCGCGCCGCCGCACTGGGGACGGCGGCGGCCGCCGTGGTGCTCTCGCTGCTGCTCGGACCGGTCGCCGCGGTCGCGCACCTGGTGCTGGTCGCCGCGGGCTGGGCCTACGACGCGGGGCTCAAGCGCACGGTCTGGTCGGTCGCTCCCTTCGTGGTCGCCTTCGGGCTGCTGCCGGTGGTGGCGGTCGCGGCGGGCGACGGCCGGCTCCCCGCCTGGTGGGCGATCGCGACCGGCGCCGTGTTCGGCATCGCGATCCACTGCACGAACGTGCTCCCCGACCTGGTCGACGACGAGGCCACCGGGGTCCGCGGCTTCCCGCACCGCCTCGGCCTGCGGCTCTCCGGAGTCGTCGCCTTCGGGTCGCTGGTGGTGGCCGCGCTGCTCGTGCTCGTCGGACAGCTCGTCGGCGACCAGCCGGTGCGCGGGACAGGCGTGGTGCTCGCGGTGATCGGGACCCTCGCGGTGGTCGTGCTCGCCGCGGCGGGCATCCGCCTGGTGCTGACCGGTCCGCCGACGCGCACCCTGTTCCGGCTGGTGATCGCGGCCTCGCTCGTGCTGGTGGTCGAGCTCGGGCTGGCGGGCGCGCGGCTGGTCGGCTGACCGGCCGCCCTCAGGACCAGCGCA
This sequence comes from Rathayibacter sp. AY1D1, assembly GCF_002932635.1. Taxonomy (NCBI): domain Bacteria; kingdom Bacillati; phylum Actinomycetota; class Actinomycetes; order Micrococcales; family Microbacteriaceae; genus Rathayibacter; species Rathayibacter sp. AY1D1. Next base: position 4,309 of record NZ_PSVY01000035.1, on the reverse strand, counting down.
TCGCGTAGACGCGGGCGAGCAGGTCCGAGGTCGGCAGGGCGAGGGCGGTGCGGAGGAACGCCTCGCGGCCGCGGTGCGCGAGCGAGCCGAGCGGGCGTCCGAGGGCCATGTTCGCCTCCGCCTGCCGCGCCGCGCGCCGGGCCGCGGTGGTGCGCCGCCGGGCGAAGCCGGGCCAGGGGCCGGCCTCGCCGCGGCGCACGGCACCGGCCAGGAGCGGGGCGAGCTCGGCGGCGTCGAGCCAGCCGAGGTTCATGCCCTGCCCGCCGATCGGACTGATCTCGTGCGCGGCGTCGCCGATGAGCACGACGCGGCCGACGCCCATCCGCTCGGCCTCGCGGCGCCGCACCTGGAAGCCGCTGAGCATCGTGCAGGTCTCCGGGTCGGCGTCGGCGCCCGTCCGGTCGCGGACAGCGGCGGCCAGGGCGCGCGCGGCCTCCTGGTCGGGGGCCTCCTCGGGCCGCCAGGCGGGGGCGCCGAGGGAGCGGTCCGGGCCGCTCAGGGCGACGTACCGGCGCCGACCGCCCGGGAGCGGGAAGGACTCCACCACTCCGGCCGGACCGACGTCGACCAGCGCGATGCCGGTGAGACCGCCGGGCTCGGGGTCGGCGAAGTCGCCCATCACGTAGCGGTCCGGGTAGTCGCGGCCGGTGGTGCGGATCCCGAGCAGATCGCGGACGGTGCTGCGGGCGCCGTCGGCCCCCACGACGAAGGCGGCGCGGACGGAGACCGGCTCGCCGCCCGGTCCGGTGCCGGTCGCCTCGACGGTCGAGCCCCGACGGAGCAGGCCGGTCAGCGCGACCCCGGGGCGCAGCGCGTCCGGGGCCGCCGCCTCGAGGCTCTCGCGGAGGATCGCCTCGGTGCGGTGCTGGTCGAGGGTGACGACGTAGGGGTGCGTCGCGGAGGCGCGCGCGAACGAGAGCGTGCCGAGGGTGCGGCCCCGGCTGCGCGCGACGCCCTCGCGGACCCGGGTGGCCTCGGCCAGCACGGGAGCATCGGCGCCGATCGCGGCGAACGCGTCGAGCGACGGCGGATGGATGCCGATCGCCCGCGAGCCGCTCGGCACCGAGGAGCGCCGCTCCCACACCTGCACGTCCACTCCGGCCCGCGCCAGGAGCGCGCCGAGCAGCAGTCCGACCGGACCGCCGCCGACCACGAGCACGTCCGTCTCCGCTGTCACGGGTCGAGCCTAGGGAGCGGCGGCGCGGCGGGCGAGGGGGTGCGCTCGACCGCCGCGCGTGCTCAGGGTGCGAGCGGAGGCGTCAGAGCGCGTCGACAGCGGCGAGGATCTCCTCGGTCTCCGTGCGCGTCGTGTAGTCGACGTGCACGTCCGCCGTGCGGACGATCCGGTCGGCGTCGACGACCAGGACGGTCGGGTACGGGACGGCCGGGGTGTCGTCGGCGTTGCTGTCCTTCACGGCGAAGCCGAGCGCGGTGTGCGCCTCCTGCGCGTCGCCGCTGGGGGCGGTGACGATGCCGAGAGCGCTCGCGAGCGTGTTGCCGGGGTCGGAGACGACGGTGAAGCCCAGGTCGCCGTTCGCGACCGCCGCGCGCGACCCGTCGGGGGTCTGCGGGCTGATCGCGACGAGGGCGACTCCGCGCGAGGCGAGCTCGGGGGCGAGGGTCTCGTTGTAGTGCTTGAGCGTGATGTTGCAGTACGGGCACCAGGCTCCGCGGTAGAAGACGAGGACGGCCGGGCCCGCGCCGAGGACGTCCGCGAGGGCGACGGTGTCGCCGTCGACGGTCACGACGGAGGCGGCGGGGAGCGCGTCGCCGGCGGTGACGGCTCCGCTCGGGGCGCCGGCGGCGACGAGGTCGTCGCGCTCGCCGGAGAAGACGGCGGCGAGCTCGGGGCCGACCGTCTCGTCGAAGCCGACGGTGAACTCGTCGAGCTGGGTGCGGACGGAGGTGCTGGTCATCGGAAGTCCTTCGGTCGTGACGGTCATGGTCCCCCGTCCGGGAGCCTAGGCACGCGGGGGACCGGGCGCCGGGCGCCCGTCACGCGGCGTCACACGACGGCCGACGCGTGTCGGCCGGCGTGCGTGGGACCGGCCCCGTCGCTCCGTCACTCCGGGGCGACGACCAGCTCGCCGCCGGCGCAGCGCGAGACGCACGGCATGATCCAGCGGTCCTGCTCCTCGGGGGTCAGCACCAGGTCGCGGTGCTCCGCCGTCCCGCCGACGAGGCGCAGGCGGCAGGTGCCGCACGTGCCCGACTCGCAGGAGGAGTCGACGTCGATCCCGGAGGAGCGGAGCGCGGTGAGGAGCGAGCGGTCGGCCGGGACCTCCACGACGGCTCCGGTCGGCTCCCAGACGGCGGCGAAGGGAACGGCCCGGTCGCCGACGGTGTCGACGCCCGCGAAGTCCTCGACGTGGATACGGCTCGGGCGCCAGTGCATCGTGAGGGCGAGGACCTCGTCGATCAGCGCGGACGGACCGCAGCAGTAGATCCGGGTGTCGTCGTCGGGCTCGGCGACGAGCGGCCAGAGGTCGAGCCGGCCGTGGATCGCACTGTGGTGCACGAGGGAGCCGTCGGCGGAGAACTCGTCGAGCCACGCGGTGTCCTCGGGGGTGCGGCTGAGGTAGACGACCTGCACGGCCGATCCCTGCGCCCGGAGCTCGGCGGCCATCGCGCGGATTGGGGTGACCCCGATCCCGCCGGCGATCAGGAGGTAGCGGGCGGCGGGCCGGAGGGCGAAGGTGTTCGCGGGCGGCGCGGAGGAGAGGACATCGCCGACGCGGACGTCGTCGTGGAGGCTCCGCGATCCGCCCCGACCCCCGGGCTCGCGGCGCACCGCGATCGCGTAGTGCGACGGCTCCGCGGATCCCGGCTCGACGAGGCTGTAGCTGCGGCGCTCGCCGGAGGGGGTCGTGAGCGTGAGGTGCGCGCCGGCGGAGTAGCCGGGCAGCGGGGCGCCGTCCTCGCTCCGCAGCACGAAGCGGGTGACGGCCGGGGTGAGCGCCTCGCGCTCGGCCACCACGAGCCGCAGCTCAGCCACGGAGCACCAGCTCGTCGCCCACGCCGAGCGTGCCGCCGTCGAGGACCTCCGCGTAGACGCCGAGGAGCTCGTGGCCGTAGGTCTCGTGCAGCAGGCGAGGGACCGGCAGGTCGCGCCGACCGGTGCCCGGCTCGACCTCGGTCGCGGCGCACCGCTCGGTGGCCTTCGTGATCCGCAGCCGCAGCCCGCCCGCGGTGAGCTCGCGGCCGAGCAGCTCGAGCTCGCTCCACGCGGGCAGCCCCTCGAGGTGGATGTTCCCGCGGAACCGCAGCGGATCGACGCTCCGGCCGGTGCGCTCGGCGAGGTCGCGGACGCTCGCCAGGTTGATCAGCGAGACGTACTCCATCTCGATGTCGGAGTTGTGGGCCGTGTCGGTGTAGCGGCGCCCCGCGTCCTGGGCGATCACGGGCTCGACGCCGGGCGGCAGGTCGAGCACGCGGGCGGCGAAGGAGCGCAGTGCGGCCCGGCCGTCCTCCGCGCCGAGGTCGGCGGAGAGGACCCGGTGGCCGCGGACGTCGACGGTGAGCACTCCGCTGTCGGGGTCGAGGTGCGTGGTCAGGCCGGCGAGGCGCGCCTCGGCGACGAGCACGAAGTACTCGCGCTTGGAGATGCCGTGCCGCATGCCGGGCCGGTAGGCGCCGCCGGGGCGGGCGAGGGCGATCGTGCGGTCGAAGGGGACGCCGCGGCCGGCGGTGAGCTCGACGCGGGGGAGCGGCTGCGGGGTCAGGCCCTTCACCGGGTAGACGAAGAGGCCGTCCACGCGTGTCGTCATGCCCCCATCCTGGCGCATCGCCGGGAAGCCGGCAGGGCCGTCGCGGCGCAGCGGAGCGCGAGGAACGGACGCGGCGCCGTGCGGATCCTGCGAGGGCGGGCGGAGGGATCCGCTCCGGCGGGCCTTGTCAGTACTGGAGGGAGAGGCCGACCAGGGGCGGGACGACGAGCGCGCCCAGCTCGACGATCGCGACGCTCGCGCCGACGCCGAGCGTGACGGCCGAGAGCAGCCGGGCGCGGTCCTTCCGCGCGACGCCGATGACGCCGACGATCGCGGTCGCCGTCGCGAGCACGAGCATCGTGACCCCGAGGGCGGCGAAGAGCGCCCCGATCTGAGTGGTGTCGAAGCCGCCCTGGAACGCGAGGACCGGGATGGCCGTGGTGAGCGCGGTCCGCCCGATCTGCGCGAGGACGAGGACGATCGCGAGGACGAGGCCGACGATGCCGACGACGTCGCGGGGCCGGGGCTGGGGGGCGTGAGGACCATCAGGCTGGTGCTGATCATCGCGGGCGTGCTGATGGTCGAGATCGGGTCGCAGCGAG
>NZ_PSVY01000034.1:0-24056 GCF_002932635.1 Rathayibacter sp. AY1D1 | reverse complement strand
CCACGCGCGCTCGAGCGGTAGTCAGCGGCGAGGACGCGGCTTGTACTTCTTCCCCGCCCGGATGTTCCGGTTCTCGATCACCCCGACGACCGCCAGGCCCGCGGCCACGGCGACGATCAGCACCCACCCGAGCACGTTGAACCACTCACCGGTGAACGCCGCGTAAGTCTGCTCACCGGCGATCGCAAAGAGCATGAACGACAGCCCGAACCACACCATGCCGTTGCTGATCAGCGCAGCACGCGCGAGCTTGGTCCGAGGCTTCGACATGCGCCCACCCTCCCACCGGACCCTGGACGTGTCCACGGGGTGCAGACGCTCAACCCCCGGACGCCAGATCGCCCAACAATGTCGCTGCTGTCGCTAGGACGAATGATCGTCAGGTCGCCGGTTTCCCCGTCGACTCGTCATCGTGACCCGGCTCGAACACATCGAGAAGGGCTTTGATTGTCTGCGGGCTCCGCGGGCCCCCGGGCTATTGGCGAGGTCCTCCGCTTTGAGAAGGTCGATCACTCGCCGCGAGTCGGACTCTTTCACGTCGGCGCCGAGCCACACGGGCGGCACCGCAACTCGCTTGCCGGTGATGAGGACGATAGTCGGTGTCACTGTCGTCGCCGTGGCTGCCGCCTAGACGACCTCAGCCGGTGATCGAGAGGGTCCCGGCGACCTCACGGAAACGTGAGTCCGCAGCTCCCTTGGGGGGGCCGATCGTGAGCTGGTAGTACGCGCCCGACGGGGCTTGAATGCTGATCACCGCTTCCGGGAAAGGCTCACTCCCGAACGACGTTCCATCATTCGTGTGGACGGCCATCGCCGCGTACTCGGCTCCAGGTACATCGAGTCGGTAGGACTGTTCCGCTCCGCCAGCCCACGAGCCGTCCCAAGGGCTTGAGGTGAACTGTTGCAGGTTGATGGATGCGAAGACACCCGGCGACGACGACCCAGCGATTGCCGCGCCGGTGTACTCCGCCGTGCTCGGATCCGATGCGTAGCCCTGATCGCTTTCATCACCCTCGCTACCCGAATAGCTCTCGATGTAACCCGCCGGCACGCCGAACCGAAGCGCGCCGTCTGGAGACGTGACGGGCTTCCAGCCGGTAGGTAGTTCTGCTGTAAAACCAGTCAGGGGTGCCAGATCGAAGACCGCCGGACGGGCCGTCTCGACGGGAGACGCCGAAGGCTTAGGACTGGCCGACGCGCTCGAGCTGGACGTCGAGGCGGCCGTCTCTGGCAGCGTGCTGCTGCCGCTACTGCACGCGGAGAGGCTTGTCGCCACACCGATCGATATGAGCGTGACGATGATGGTCCGGCGTCGCATTCTTCCCCCAGCGAATAAGCAGTCAGCAAACGACGCGAGCCTACTGAGCATCGTGCTCGCAGACGGCCGCGACCTCGCCGGGCAGTGTCGCCCGCTGGCCGTCCTAGACGCTCCGCGCCGGCGCGACCCGCTGCACGGATCGCGCGTGCAGGACGAGGAAGCCCGCCGCTGTCGCGACGCCCTGGACGCGAGCGATGTCGGCGCGGCCATCGTTCCGACACGGCGACTGGAAACACCCACCCGCCGTCCTCACTTCGCCTTCTTCCCGCGCTTCTTGGTTATCGGTGGAGGCTCGGCTCCCACCGATAGCGCCCTCAGTGCGAGAGCGCGCTTGCCCAGGCCACCGGAGCTGCACATGGCGACCAGAGGGATCACGAACTGATCCAACAGCCGCGGCGCGACGAAGGCGAGTACAAGAAGGCCGGCGCCGATGGCGACCACCGGCGGCCCGAACGGGGCGAGCGCTGTCAGGAGCAGTCCGTAAGACGTGAGCTCGGCGGTAGCGGAGATGAAGGGGTGCATGGAAGTCCTCGATGCCGGCACGAGAGCCCGCGTCGTGCCAGGTCGATGACTGGTGAGTCGATGACTGACAAGGCTTCCGCACCGGGATGCACCGAGCGAGTGGTTTCGGCGCAGCGCCGCGGGGCGCTGAGCATGTCACTCGTCGGTCTTCGGGGAGGAAGGTTCTCGGCCCTGGACCACCTGGGTCCGCCGATCCCGAAGGCGAGCCCGTCGCGCTTCGAGGTGGTCTGCACGCCCGGGGCTGACCTCCTGGGTAAGTCCGCCGGTGGAGCATCAAGCTCCGTGCGTTGGGTCTATTCTCCCACACGCACTCGCCCTAGCGGCTGGGAAATAACTGTGTAGGCGGCGTGGCGTTTGACAATGCTACATATTGGGGTGGTCTGGATAGTGATCCTGACGGGGCGGAAGCCGCTCTGGTTCTTCCCCTCAGATGTGTACCGATAGGGGATCTTTCACCGGGCCGGTGAGCGGGCGGATGTTGCTCTTGGCCGTGCTGTGCGTCGCGGCCGAGAGCAGGGCGACACCGGCGCCCCCCGCCGGTCTGTCGCATGCGGCGTCAGTGAAGTCCGCACTTCTCGACCGCACCGCCACAGTAGAGCCACCCGCGCTCTGTCCGAGCGTCAGTCGAGCTCGACGCTGTTACGCAGCTCACCGCCACTCCACATCTCGAGAACCCACCGGTCCGGTCCGGGCGATGCGCCGGCCACGTCCCGTACTACTTCCTAGGCCCGCTTCGCGCAGCCATAGACGCCGATGACGACCGAGGTCTCAGCCCAGAAGGCGCTCCGCAGAAGTAGGTAGTGCTCACCGTCGATGCTGATCCTCACGCCACGGATCCTCGCCGTTCTCGGGACGTCGCATGCGATCTGGCACGAAGTGCCACTCTCGTTGGCGCGTCCCGTAAGGGAACCGTCCACGGGACGCCGAGAGGTCGGCTACGCCACGGCATGCAGGCAAGACGGCGTACGCGCTAAAGCTGACATAAGGTCAGTTATCGGCGGAGGCCTTTGGGGTGAGCTACGGGGTGGCGGTGATGCGCGCAGGCCACCATCGAAAGCCTTGCATGGTCTCTTAGAGAAAGACGGGCCAATCTGCTTGAAGGTAGGAAGACCCCGTCGACTGTACCGACCGGCTCTTCCTACTTGGCGTCCTGCGCTCCGTCGAGCGCGATCGATTGGAGCCTCCGCGAGCGGGCACCCTTCCGCTTAGCTTGCGTTGAACATCGTCGCGCCGCCTGGTCTGCAAAGAGGTTCCGCGCGTCCGTAGAATGCGGTGGCAGGGGGTGCATATGCTGAGCGAACGCGCGCGGGTGCTGATCACGGTCAAAGCCTCACCGGAGCCGTCAAAGACGTATGGCGACACCGTTTGCGTTGCTGGCGTCCGGCTCAATGAGGACGGCACCGGCTCGTGGGTGCGGATTTACCCGGTGGCGTTCCGGCATCTCGACAGCGCCCAGCAGTTCAAAAAGTTTGAAGTCATTGAGGTTGACCTCACCCGGTCATCGAAAGACGCGCGCACTGAGAGCTACCGCCCGAACTGGGAAACGCTGAGCAGGAGCGTGGACTGGAGCGGCAAATACAAGACGCACGATCCGGCGGCCCGGGGTCCTGTACTGGAGAAGCTAGTGGGGCCCACGATGTGTGAGCTCCGCGCCGGCGTTGAGGCGGACTTGAACGCGCAGTCACTCGGGTTGATCGAGGTGCGTGAACTGCGGAAGCTCCGATTCGTAGAGCACGGCCCGTGGACGAAGGCCCAGGTTGCGAGCATGCAGACGGTGATGGGTCAGCCGGACATCTTTGGAGAGGTCGACGACACCCCCATGCTCATCCCGCCGCGTTTCAAGGTGCACTACGACTACTACTGTATGTCGCCGATGTGCGGTGGTCACAAGCCCCGCATCCTCGACATTGAACTCAGTGCCTTGCAGCACAAGAACCGGTTCAAGTCGAATGAGGAACTAAAAGACATCATCACAAGGAAGTTCCACGCGGAAATGTGGAACGACGCCGTGCGGACCTACTTCTTCGTTGGTAACTTCGGTGACATCGTGAAGAGGAAGAACTTCTCGGTGCTGGGCGTATACCGTCCACGTCGGGCCACCGACTACGCCACGACGTTGTTTTAGAGGTTCGGGACTCGCTTGCGGAAAGCGTCGAGAATCAGTGCGCGGTGGCAGCGAGTCTGGTCCTCCTCGAAGCACAGGAGAGCGACAGTTCCGGACTCGGCGAGTTCGATAATGCGGTCTAGCGCTCGCTGCGCCAGTGGGGCGTCCAGCAAGCCGGTGAAACGTACTCGTGCCTCTGTCGCGGTTGCTCCCGTAATTCCGGAGAAACCCTCGCGGTTGTCTCGAGGGTTGCCCAAGGCGGGTAAATGCTCGTAGACGATGGACTCTTCTTCTAGTCGCTTGCGCAGCGCCGACTTTGATAGCCCGCGCTTGCGCGAGATGGGGTTAAGTCTCACGTCCACCACCGTGACAACCCCTCGGAGCCGGAGCTTGGAGACGAGCCCGTCGAGGTCGAGACCCTCGTACCCCACACCGATCACGTTGGTAGCCACGGTGATCAAGTGTCGCATCCTGATCGTGACCTTGCGGCCAAGGAGCACTCAGGTCCACCAGCGATGCCCGCTGCGAGCTCGTCCGAACGTGGGCGGTCACTGCTACCGTCAGGCGCAGGAAGGGGGTTTCATGCCAAGCGTCGTACAGCAGTTGGTAATCAATCTCAGCGACCACAGCATCAGCGCGGTCGACAACTCCTTCGATCAGAACCCGGAAACGTTCGATCAACCCGACCTCGGGGTGATGGTTCCCCGCTTTGGGACCCAGGCTCTGCTGCTGCTGGCCGCGCACGCTGACGAATACGGGTACACCGTGCTGCACGTCGGCCTCCTCGACTGTTCCATGACCCCGCTCCTACCGGATGAGGAGGAAGGCCTTGAAGACGTCCTCCTCGATGCGCTGCGCGCGGGTGACCTCGCCGCGGCCCGGAATCTCCTGTTCGGTGAGCGCGGGCCACTGACGGCCATCTCCCTGGAGCTGGTCAGCGCACGCAACGAGCAGGTCCACGTCGGGTGGCTGGGCGATCTGCGGCTGGACTCCGACGCTCCGGTGCAAGAGCTCCTCGTGCCCGCCTGGTCCGGGCTGCACCTCGCCTGATGTCCGCGACCGCTCGAACGCTTATTGAGATCACATCGACATCTCTCGTCCTGGCAATCACGCTGTGGCTGGGACCCTTGCTCGCCAAGGAGCATCCGACCTGGCACCCCGTTGCGCACTACGCCATCCCCGCTCTGCTGGCTGTCGCCGTCACCGTCGTAGTGCGGTTCTTCGTGCTGGTGAGGGCTCACGTCCAGATCGAATGGACCCGGCCCGACGAAAATGTGCCTCTGCAGGAGCTGGAGGCCTCCATCAAACGCCGGAACCGGATGGGCATGCAGCCCTACGTGGCGACGCTGCAGTACAAGCGTTCCTACGGCCTCGGATGGTTGGCGCTAAGAGTGGGAATCCGGGCGGGGCTGTGGGTGCGCGCCGATGCCGTACACGGACAGCTCCTCATCGTCAGGGAGTGGCAGGACGGGCCGGCCAATGAAGTACGCGCGCGCAGCGGTCCGGACTGCTCGGCGGAGATGCGATTGGTGCGCCCGGTGCCAGGGGTCGACACCGTATGGAACACGGCTCAGTTTCGTTTCAACGGTAAGCGGGGACACGGAACGCAAACGCGTCGCTCCGAGCTGAAACATCACGCGGTCGGCTCGACGTGGTTGTCCGACCTGTGTGCGAAGCTCATCACGGTCGACTCGAGGGCCAACAATATCGTCGAGCGTTGGAGTTGAAGTGCCGACTTTCACTGGGTTCCAGGTGTCTGTGACCGCGCAGACCCTGACCACTACCCTTACCCTGCATGAGCTCAAAGACGCGCTTGCCTCCCAGCCGCCCGTGGCGGAAGGCAGGCGCGCAGGCTGGCGTGGGAGCGCCAACGAGGGCTCGAACTTGAACATCCAAAATGGCGTGCCGCCCCTGCACGCGCCAACCATCCTTGCCGCGGACGACTTCTACCCGGAGCGACTGGCTGCCCGCTTCTACTACTGGGAGCAGCGGAAGTTGAACGACGGGGTCGCCCGCGGGTGGTTCTTGGACGGGGTAGACGTGCTGATCAGCGAGATCGACGGCAGCTACCTCGTCCTGTGGTCCTCGCATGACGCGACACTGATCGGCACGCGAAAGGGCGACGCGTCCGCGTCACTGGAAAGTCTCGCCAGCGGCGAGGACGCCCCCCGCGCGCAACTGCATGACGACTCGCCCTTGCGCATCGCGGAAGACGACATTTACCTGTGGCTCACCCGCAAGGCGGACCGACGCCAAGCCCTGAGCGACGGCGTTTTCGTGAATTCCGTGGAAGCCCTGACCACTGGGGAGAATGCGGGAGGTCGCGCCCAGACGTCGCGCCGCAGTGGAACACTGGCCGGCTCGGTGGACCTCTCGCGCATCTCATTCCTGACCGCCGTCGCCACCGAGTCCACGTTGGGGCCCGCCGCGGTCAGCCTCGCGATCCCAAACGACGACGACACCTTTGACCAGATCGCTGCACGCGTGTGGCGGAACTCTCAGTACCGGATCTTGACGGGAAGCAGCCATTTCCGCGGGCGGATCCTTGAGGCAGACGAGAAGCGATTGGAGATCGTCCAGGCGTTGGCCTACCGCTTCATCCCGCTCATCATCAGCGAACGCGACGATGACGACGACTGGTCCGCGACTCAGCGTGACCGACTTGTCCTGGAGAAGCAGATTGAACTCGCGCGCATCTTTCGGGCTCTCGCCCTCGACAATCCTCTGTGGGACGCCTACGCCGAAGAACAAAACGGGGATGTCTTCGCCGAAATGCCGACAGCCGAGCTGGAAGCGCCGCCGCTGGTCGACTGAGACCCGCGGCGGCGCCGTCGCTCATACGGCGATGGACTCTAGCTTTAGTGACGAAATTACACTACTCGTCTCACCATAGGCAGTAAATCAGACCCGCACTCGATATTTCGTTGCACGTTAGGACCCTTGCTCGGGTGAACTCCGCCACATGCGAAAGCATGCCGCACGCACCGACCATTATTGGGTCGAAGCCCTTCCTCGCATGTTTTCACTCCGGCTGCAGTCCGTTCATAAATCACCAAGAAGCCGTTGTGGCCAATGCCGGATTCTTTCACGACGAAGTGCTTGCGGCCTCGGACCTTGTCGAGGATTAACTCGCTGCCGTCAATGACTCCCTGGTAGTAAGTGTTAAATCTGTCCACCTCGGGGTAGTGTTTTGGCCCTAACGGGGACTCCACCATTGGACTGAGGTGCTAATATTTCCTCGGAACTTAGGTGTCTCGCAAGTGAGTTGTGGAATGCGATGTACAAGGCGATGCGGGCGCCGACCACGGCAAGGCTTCCGCCGAAGCCGGCTGCGGTGAAGAACGTCCCCCACCAAGTCTCATCTGCGTAGAACGGCGGGGGTCGACTGTGCAGCGACGAACGCAGCTAGAGCAGCGAGGATCGCACTCCCCAGCGCGCTCCGTCTAGGCGACGGCCGACGGCTGGTGTCGGAGCGGGAGTCTCGATTCCCGCCTGCTTATCGTCGGCCACCTCGGAAATGTGGCACAGCTACGTACAACGACGGTCTGATGGCTTCGAGCCCCTGACCCTGATGCCATGTCCCCTATGGGGATTGGTTCAGCGAGACGGTTTGATGCGTCAGAAATCATTAGCTTTTTGAGACAGCCCGTTGAGAGCCGTTCCGAAGTTGGCCTCGGCCGGAACGGCGGAGGCCTCACTGTCTCAACAACTTGTCTCCTAGTACTTCGTCTCAGGAGGGTGCTTGGAGGGGCTTTCCGAGTCAAACTGAGCTCGTGAGACTTCTCGGTTATACGCGTGTGAGTACGTCGAGTCAGGATGCGCAGTTGCAGGTCGACGCGCTCGTTGCGGCTGGCGTTCAGAAGCGGGACGTGTTCGCGGACGTGACGTCTGGCAGCAAGACCGCCATCGAGCGTCGCGGGATGAAGAAGCTGCTCGAGTACGCCGAGGGCGGGGACACCGTCGTCGTCTGGCGGGTCGACCGTCTCGGCCGGTCGCTGATCGACGTGCTGAACACGGTGAACCTGTTGCGTGACCGCGGCGTGCAGGTCCGGTCGATCTCCGACGGCATCGATCCGTCGACGTCGACGGGCCGGCTGATGCTGAACATGCTCGCCACGCTCGCGGAGTACGAGCGGGAGCTCATCGTTGAACGCGTCAACGCCGGCATCGCCGCCGCACGTGCGAGCGGAACGCGCTTCGGCCGGCCCCTGTCGGATCCTGCGGTGGTCGCGGACAAGCTCGCGATCGCCGCGGACGCGCGAGCGCGTGGTCGCACTGCTGAGGATGCTGCTCGTCTCGTTGGGTGGAGTCGCGCGTCGCTCTATCGCCACCAGGCAGACGCCGCTCGCCGTGCAGCTGCTGGAGAGCAGGCAGCGTCCTAGCAGGGGATGCTCCACCGCGACAGATCCACTGTCTTGACGCAGGCACGAACGTGCTCACTCATCGCCTCATCACCATTGACGGTCCCGTGAGGGATCCCTGGCCGGCTGATGAGGTCGTTCTGCGGCCGGATTCAGCTGGTGAGTTGGCGGACTTGTTCGATGGAGAGCTGGCGGTCGGCGTAGAGGACGATTCGAGCGGTCGGGTCCGGGCTGTGCGCATCCGGACCTTCCCACCTCCGCTGGAGGCCGAGTCGCTCAATCGTGCGGCGGGAGCGTGCGTTGCGTTCTGCGACGACCGCGGTGACGGGCAGTTCCGGTCGGAGTAAGTGGGCGAGTTCGATGCCGGTGAGGGCGACCTCCTGCGCGTAGCCCTTTCCCCAGTGGTCGGGGTGGAGGGTGAACGCCACGTTCCAGGCCGCGTCGGAGAGGAGGGTGCATCCGCCCATTCCGATCAGATCATGGTTGTCGGTGGGGGAGTCGCGCCGGCGGATCACCCAGCTGCTGAGTCCGTCTTGTGTCCACTGGGTCCTCCGGTACGCGATGACGGCCCGGGTCTGATCGGCGGAGAGATGGAGGAGGAGCGGATCTTCTTCCGCGATCCGCGGATCGGTGTAGAGGCGGGACAGCTCGTCGAGGTCGGTCTCGGCGGGCCGGCACAGTCGGAGTCGGTCGGTGAGCACGTCGAGGTCCCCTGGGGCGCAGGCCTGTCCGTCGCTCACGATCATGGGACGAGGATTCCACGTTCCGACCACTCGACCAGCGTTGAGTGCACGTGCGATTCGTCGCGGGAGGCCGCCTGTACGGGGACGGGCTAGCGGTCAGTCCTGCGCAGTGAACTCGATCTCGGGTGCTGCCCCGTCCGCCAGGAGGAAGTAGCCGAGGAACACGACGTCTTCGCTCGTGGTGTCGAACTTGGAGACGATGACCCCGGCAGGCTCGTAGAAGACGTCGCCGGCGCGAAGGGTGGTTTGTGCCTCCTCACCGATCTGGAAGGTGACCGACCCCCTTTCGATGGCTCCGAAGACAGGGCCGTTGTGAACGTGAGCACCGCCCTTCGTGCCAGCTGCGATTGAGATTCGGCGCACCTCGACGTGGGACACGTCCATGCCGCCTGCAAGCGACTGGTGGAGAAGAGTTGATCGAGTGATGGGCGATTCAGTCATGGTCACAGCCTGGTCGGACGGATCGCTCAGACGTGGGTCGTCGGACTCAGGAAATACGGCTCGCAATGTGCGGTTCTCGCCAACGGCCGCGTGGTCCGACACCCCCGCCGCTGCCGGAACTTGTCTCGATAGCCGATGGTCGACCGGGCGGCCGGTAGGGGTCGTTCGCACGTGCTCGTCCGCGCGGTCGACGTGAGGAACAGGGTGGTTAATACCGGCGGATGGACACGTTCTCGCCAAGGCTCGTCCAGTCGAGGCCAGTGGCGTCGTCTGGACCGGCGCCATCGGTGTGAATCTGGACGGCCCATGCTCCGTTCAGCGACAGCTCATCCCCGCAGCCGCTTCCGTCTTCGTTGTCGCCGTCTCCGTCCACGATGACGCACCGGCCTCCGGTCGTGGTCTGCGACCCGATCCAGACGTCCAGCCCTTCAGCTGACCCGACGTAACGGATCGAGGCGGGGTCGTAACCGTCTCCTACGGTGCCGACGTCGGGAAGAGCGTCCCGCTCGTCCTGCGCCCGCTCGAAATCGGAGTACGCCTCGGCGTCGGGACCGGAACACCCGGCCATGAGCGTCATCGTGAGCGCTACCACTGCCGCTCCGGCCACCCACCTCAGGCGCGTCGTCGATCCCACCGCATCCCCCCGTGCCTCGTCAGCACACCGTATCGCGCTGCGAAGGAGACGAGCGCTGGCGCTGTGATGATGGGTCTTTTTCGGCGTCCTGTGCCTCTACTGTGTAGCAATGAGGCCCCGTCCGATCCACACAGCAGCTGGCCTTGTTCTTGTGGCGGCTCTCGCCGGCTGCACACCGGTACCCGGTGAAGATCCTCGAATCACGCAATGGCGCGAAGAGCGCCAAGCGGACGTGGCAACGGATCGCGACGTCGTAGCGGTCCTCTCACTGAATGTCGAGGCCGACGATGACGGCGGCCGCGTCGACGTCACCCTCGAGAGGCCGGCGCTGCCGACCGCGATCACCTTCGACTGCCTCGGCGAAGGAGTGATCGACCTCGAAATCGGATCGCTTTCCACGGCTGGGGGACCGACGACGAGAACGACGACCACCCTCGACGCTATCGACTGCGCCGACGGCCCACACGAGATCGATCCCGCGTCGCTCGGCGAGAAGCCGATATCGAGTGTCGACGCCACCGCATCGAACGCGGACAACGACACCGCCTGGTTCCTCACAGTGCGCGGAGACCGCGATCCCTCCTGACATCGGCGGGACTACTCGACGCGCTCGGTCGGCGTCGTCCTCACGCGCGTGTCGGCCCTGCTGTCCGTATGGGGATCGGTCAGCGGTTCACCGGCGCTGGCGGTGAGCGCTGATCGAGCAGAGCGCGGATCCGCTCGTAGGATCTGTTCGTGGCATCGGCCGAGTTCGCGAAGCGCAGCGCCGAGGCGATCGTGCTGTACCCAGCCGTCGACTACCGCGCTGAGGTCGCCATTCGAGCGCTCGCGCCCGACTACCCCCGCCTCAGCCGTAGCCAGCACCCGCTGATCCTCGGTACCGCGGAGGGCCTGGAGTTCTGGGACGACCGCAACCAGGCGGAGCCGGGCGCGGTGCTGCCGTGGAGCCGCGTCGTCGCGATGAACGGCCCAAGCCCCATGTCGCGGCTCGGCGGACTACGCATCCGGGTGCGACACGGAGAACGCGCACTCACCGCGGAGATCCCGCTGCGCCCCGGCGGCGCCGGTGTGCAGCACCTTCCCGCCGTCACTGTCTCGGTGCTGGCGAACCGACTCCGCCTCCTCGCATCGACGGCCGGAATGGCTGAGGACGTGGCAGAAATCAGGCCCACCACCGTTCGGCTGCTCCCCGGGGTCGACTCGACCGGATACACGGCCCGAGCCGGCTGGGTGGCTCTCGCCGGTACGGCGTGCATCGTCCTGTTCCTCTTGCTGTTGTGGCTCCTGCCGCTCGACGTCCGGCAGCAGCCTCTTGCCGCCGTTCCGCTCTATGGCTTGATGGCCGCCTTCTTCGTCAGCATCGTCGTGGCCCTCGTCCTTAATCGATACGGCAGCGTCCGCCTCGAAGAGGAGACGTCCGCCGGCTACCGCATCACGGGCGCCCCATGGCCGGTCGGCATCCCACTGGTTGACCGCCGAACAGGCGACGTCATCCCCAACCCCGAAGGCACGGCACCTCCAGGCACCGTCTGATCTCGACTCAAAAGCCCTCAGAGTTCGGGAGTTCCTAGCTGCCCGTCCCTAGAGAGTCGCCCGAGGCTGTTGGCCGACCCGTTAGGGGATGGTTCACCGGCCAGCGGGGCGTCCGGTAGGGGTGATTCATCGAACGCGCTGGGCTTGGTGGTCGGTGTCGCTGTTAGCGTCATGCCGTGCAGGTCGTGTGCTCGTTCGTCGGCGGCGCCGGTCATCTCGTCCCGCAGCTTCCCTTGCATCGTGCGCTTGCCGATGCTGGTCACGAGCTCGTGCTCGTCGGACGCGAGTCCGCTACTCGTCACGCGCCGACGCAGCTCTACCAGCAGGTGAGGACGGCTGCGGATCGCCGCCACCACGTCACCGCCACGATCACACCACTACAGCCCGTGGATGAGGACGCTGAGAGGGCGGTGGTCGGTCAGTATTTCGCCGGTGATGCTGCGCTCCGATCCGCGGCAGCAATTGAGAGCCTTCTGCCGGGTGCGGACCTCGTGATCTGCGACGAGCTGGACTTCGGCGCAATGGCGATGGCGCAGAAAGCGGGAATCCCTACCGTCGTCGTTTCAGTCATTGCTAGCGGGGCACTTGTTCGCCCAGAGGCGCTGACCGCGGCACTGGATCGGTTGCGCGAGAAGCTGGGTGGGTCGCAGACGGTCCGACCGCAGGGGGACCATTTCGTGGTCCCCTTCCATTCCTCGATGCGAGATCCGCGCTTCCCGGCGCCGCAGGACGCCTTGTGGATGCGTCCTGACTCCGGTGCACGAGTGCAACCGGACGGGTCGGTGATCGCGACCCTCGGGACGGAGTTCAACACCGAGTCCGGCGACCTCTTCCCCCGCATGCTCGACGCACTCGCGATGCTGGGAGACCCCTCTCGGGTCGCAATCGGCCGGGACCTCGACCCCGCGCGCTTCGGCCCCCAGCCGCCGTCTGTGCGGGTCGAGCAGTACCTCGACTTCGAGTCCGTGCTTCCTCGGGCGAGCGTCGTGCTGCACCACGGCGGGAGCGGCCTCCTCCTACAGTCGATCCTCGCCGGCGTTCCTCAGATCGTTTTCCCGATGGGAGCAGATCAGCCCTTCAATGCCACAACGGTCACCAGACTCGGCCTCGGAATCGCCCTCGACGCCTCGGCAGCGACGGCGGGCGTCATCGCCGACGCCGCACGAGGACTGCAGGTCGACTCGGGGGTGCGTGAGCGCGCGGGAGAACTGCGATCCTCCGTGCTGGCCCTCCCCAGCCCGGCTGAGGTCGCCGCGCGCATCGAAGCTCTCTTCACCTGACGTCTTCCGCTCCTGCGGGGGAGCGGTCGCGCGTCCCGTCGGGGGATACCGGACCGCTCAGGTCAGTGCCGCCAACGTGGGCGATATCGCCAAGGGGCTCATGCTCGACTCCGGAACCACGACGCCACTGGTGCGACGCCTGGAAACCCGCGGATTACCCCAGCGGACCCGCTCGAGCAGAGACGAGCGCGTCGTGACCGTCTCCCTGACGACAGACGGTCGAGCACTGGAAGCGGAGATGACTGACCTCACCACCGAGGCCGCAACAGCGACGGGCCTGGAGGCGACGGAAGCGCAAGCGACCATCGCTGCGCTTCAAAGCAGCAACCGGAATCTCGCGGACGTGCTCGCTCAACCCCGAGAGGCTCCGCCCGGTAAGTGTCCCGCAAGGAGATCATTCGCCGGAACGGCCTAACTCGAGTAGGGAGTGCCGCGGCTGAGCATCAGATCCGCTCTTAGCTCATCGCGGGCTGGACAGCGACGAAGGCGGGCGTCCCCGAGGGGCTGCCCGCCTTCGTGTGATGTCGAGACCCCGGGCCTCGTGTGGTTGGTCTACGGGGCGAGGATGTAGGACATGCCGACGACGTCCTTGACGGTGCGGGTGTTGTAGTTGCCGGGGCCGGCGGCGCCGTTCATCTCGGTGATGTTGATGTAGAGGCCGTCGGCGCGCTGCTCGACGGAATCGACCCAGGCGACGTGGCCGTAGGTGGGGTCGGCGCCCTGCACACCGGGCTCGAAGACCACAATGCTGCGGGCTTGGGCGTCGAGGACGGTCGTCCATCCGTTCGCGGCGGCACTGGTGTCCCAGTCGAGGGCGTTCCCGTAGATCGCGGGACGCAGCCCGGTGGCCTCGTAGAACTTCTCCTTCGCGCCCCACGTGCACTGGCCAGCCGCGCCGCTGTTCGCGGCCTCGGTGACGCCGGTCGCACGGCCGGAATCCGCGACGGCGGTGGTCGTCTGGGAGGTCGTGTCCGCGAACGCCGGCGCGGATCCGATGACCGGTACCGCGATCGTGAGCGAGGCGGCAAGCAGGCTGGCGGTGAGCCGGGATCGCCGGAATCCCTGACCCTGGTGGTTCTGACGGTCGGCCGAGCTGGTGTCGAATTCGTTGCTCGTGCTGGTGCGCATGATGTACTCCTTCGTCTCTTCTTGCTCCGTTGAACTCCTTCCAACCTGCCACTCATCTACAGTCCATAACTGAATTGGAGGAACCGGACACGGGGCACCCACCTGGCGCCCAGGAAGCGCTCAACAGCGGTGCGACGCAGCCTTCGGCGGTCGGGTCATCGACCGGATCTGCTACCCGGAGTGCCGCCGCCGTCAGTACTCGAGGAGAAGCAAGATGCACTCCTGTCGCTGCCGCCACAGTTGCGCTCGCTCCGCTGTTGAGGAGAACACCTACTCAGCAAACTGAGATGATCTCAATTATTGGAGAGATTCCGCTAGCGCCGGGGGTGGTCGGCTCGAGCCGTCGACGAGGGCACCGAAGATTGTGTGGCCGACGCTGCCGCCATCCGATCAGACGTGAATAGAGTTCCGCAGCAGGAACACCCCCTCTTTGGAATCTCGCAGTTACACGTCCGAATCGCTGATCTCGTCGAGGCCATCGATATGCGCGCGAATACACATATCAAGTACCAGCAAAGGGCCGGATTCCACCGAGTCAATGTCCACGTCTCCGTGGGTGTCGAAAGTACCTATGTCTTTTTCGATCTGGATCCAGAAACGGGACAGTGCACGCAAGATTTGAATAGCGTCAGTCAGTAACTCGATATCCGGCTCAAAATCCACATCGATAATGAACTTCACCAATTCGTGCGTGAGTACGTGCCGATAGTTGTAAATATCATTCAGTCGCGCCATCTGTTCCGAAGTAACGGCGTCAGCGGCTCGCAACCAAAGAAGTGATGCATCGAACACCTTCTTGGGAGCCAGATCGAGAACATTGCGCCGGTAGGCTTCCTTGCCAGCGTCACCATTGCTCCATACTCCGACTTCGTCAAGTTTCACGTATCCGTAGAACGCCTTGACGTCATCGATGACGCTCTTCTTTATCATCTCGTGCGTCATCTGATACAGACCGGCAAACGACATCGTTGAACGTATATGGTGGGGAAGAAGTTTCGTATGTAGCTTCTGCCGCCAGGCTTCGGGGTCGTCGTGGTAATTAGTCATGCGGATCTGAAGTAAACTTCGCGGCCGGTGTAACCGCGTTTCCTCATGAGTCCCTTCATCGCTTTGGATGTTGGTCCTTCGATCTTGAATGGGCCGTACAGCTGATCGAAAGCGTTGAAAGTCGTGTTCGTCAGCGTTCCTCCCCGCTCCCAGGGGTGGAGCCAGACCCACCGCAGTACGACAGCATCGCCGACGAGCGCGAAGCCGGCTGCGCCAGCGATCACTGGCACCATCGACCCGATGCGCTTCGAGGGAATGAGGTACACCGGGCGCGGCTGGTCGACATCTCTCATGCGTGGACAGTACCGCCGAGCGGATCCCTCCCCAGATTCTTCCCACCGATCAGGTCGGCTATCGCGAAGAAAACCCACGGGGATGGACGCCCCGTGCGGAAGCGTGTCGCGGTCCTGCGAGCGACTGGATCCCGCCTAGCGTCATTCGGTCGATGGGCTCACGTCGAACAGGAACACTGAGTTGAAGCGGAACTCTTTCACGGGGCTGTTCTCCCACGCTTGCCCGGCGGAGCTCAGCAGCCGGCGGAAGGTCGCTCGTTCCAGTGGCTCGTCGGCGAGGATGAACGCGGCGTGCTCGATGACGGTCAAGTAGGAGAAGGCCTGGAACCAGGACAGGTCGCGGATGTACTCGTGAAAGGCCGGCCAGTTCTCCACTGTGGTCGGGAACGAGAAGTGACGGCCGTAGACGTCCCAGAGTTCGTCGGCCGTGCGCATCGCCCGCGCGTCGAGACGGACGAGACCACCGTCGTCCTCTGCCGACTCGATTGCGGTATCGAGGTCGGAGCTCGACCCGAGTGCATCGAACACCCAGGGCCGCCCTGTGAATGCTGGCATGACACGGATGATCCTCTACTACCGGGAGCGCCGCCCGCCGGACGGCTGCAACCGGGCCGTGCCGTCCCGTATGGGGATCGGCTACCGGTCGCTGAAGCGGAGCGGTTGCGCCGATCGTGCAACCTCGGGCGTTGTTTCGGCGCTGCGGTGCGCGGGCTGTCGCGGGTTGCTGCTGCTTCTGCTCAGGAAGACGAAACCGAGGCCCGTGATGGCGTGGCACGCCGGCGCCACGAATGCGCACCCGATGACAAGAAGGACCTCCGGAGCGGTGCGCGGACGGTCGAGCGCTGAGAGGAGCCAGGTGCCTGCGACGTGGACTGTGACGGCAACGCTGATGATCCACAGCGCAGCCTTTTCAAGGAGCTCCGCCTTTGTTGCTGCGGCAGCGGCCAGGATGGGCGCCGCCAGCGCCGTGACACTGAGCAGGCTCATCGCGAGGAGGGGCGATCCGAGTTCGAGGGGCGGGACAAGGCTCGACCACGACAAGTGGAAAGTGGTCCATCCGGCTCCGAGAGCGCAGAGCCCGATGACGGCGGCGAGGAGCGGACGGCCGCGCCGGAAGCTGGCGTTTGCCGTGCACAGCCAGGCGAGAGCGACGAGTACCACGGCGAGGAGGACGGGGGCTGCGTAGCTGCGTCCCATGGTGTCGACGTTGCCGCCGGTTGCGGTGGCCATGGTCCGGCCGCCGACCTCGAGGACGACTGATCCGTAGGACCAGGCGGCCAGGAGGAACAACAGTCCGATCGCGCTGCTCGAGCGTCGGCCTTGACGGCCCGCGCCGACGAAGGTCTCACGGAGGCCGGCCCAGGCGAGCTCCTTCCGGTCGCGCGGAGTCGGACCCTCTGTTCCGATCGCTTCATCTCGATCGAGGAATGCGCCGACGACTGCCTCGGCGTTGGCGTCCCGCCATGCAGCCGGGTACCAGCGCAGTGCTCGCATATATGCGTCAACGGAGGACGTGCTCATGCCGGCGCGATCCGGCCGAGACGACGAGTGGCGCTGGATGCGGCGCGCTCGAGCTGCGCCAGACGCTCGGCGTCCGCCGCGAGGCGAGCGGCACCGGCGTCGGTCAGCCGGAAGTACCGGCGCCGACGTCCGTTGACCTCCTCGTCCCCGTCCGCGGCGACAAGGCCCTGGTGCTCGAGACGATCCAGGGCGGCGTAGAGAGTGGGGATCTTCAACGTCATCGCGCCGTCGGAGAGCTCGCGCACTGCCGCCACGATTCCATATCCGTGCGCGCGTCCGGTGGCGAGAACCGTCATGATCCACACCCGCGGTTCCCGAATCTCTTCCACCCGCGCACCATACTCTGCGTAACGGAGTATCACCAGTCCCAGAGCGGTCGGCCATTGGTCCGTTCCGAGATCGTTCAGCGGGCCGCTGTACCGGCGGGTGCTGCTCTCGGCCGCGCTGTGCGTCGCGGCCGAGAGCAGGGCGACACCGGCGGCCCCCCGCCGGTCTGTCGCGTGCGGCGTCAGCGAAGTCCCCACTTCTCGACCGCACCGTCACAGTAGAGCCACCAGCGCTCTGTCCGAACATCATTCGAGCCGGACGCTGCTGCGCAGCTCACCGCCGCTCCACGTCTCGAGAACCCACCGGTCGGGTCCGGGCGGAGCGTCCGCCATGTCCCGTGCTGCTTCCCGGGCCCGCTCCGCGCAGCCGTAGACCCCGATGACGTCCAACGTCTCGTCCCAGAAGACGCTCCGCAGAAGGAGGTAGTGCTCACCGTCGATGTTGATCCTCACGCCACGGATCCTCGCTGTTCGTGGAACGCCACAGTTGATCCGGCGCGAAGTAGCAGTCCGGTGGTGCGCGTCCCGAACACGGATCTCTGACTGGTAGAGGGGCTCTCTGCTATGTCGTCGCTCGATCTTCCTGCGACTCGGTGATGAGCTCCTGCTTGCGTTCGGCTTTGAGCGCGACGACGGTTCCTGCGAGAGCGAGTGCGGCGGCTGCGGTGAAGAGGGCGGTGGCGTCCCACCTGTAGTGGTGGATGGTGGTGCCTGGTGAGGTCTCGCTGGCTGCGTAGGTGCAGGACAGGCCGAGCGGGTAGAGGATCTTCTCGCCCGATACGCGGCTGGAGTAGAGGTCGATCCCGTCGGGGTACTCGCTGTGCTGGCACTGCACGGCGGCGGGTTCCCAGCCGGTCTGAACCCAGCCGATCGTGTGGGTGAGGAGGGCGACTGGGGTTCCGATCACCATCGCGAGGATGCCGAGGGTCTTCGCGGTCCGGAGTTCCATCCCGTCAGAGTAGGGCGGACGCTACCCACCACGCGCGTCCCGAAAGGGGATGGTCTTGCGGACGCTTGATCAGCCGGTCGTGGACGTGTCGAGTGCTGCGGCGACGGAGGCGCGGATCGCGTCGTAGTCGGGGTCTTCGGGGTCGACGTCCGGCGGGGTGAGTTCGATGGATCCGATGGGCTGCGAGCGGGTCTTGAGAGCGAGCTGCACGAACCCGCCGAGCATGCCCTGTGGGATGTCGGTCTGGACGACGTTCGAGCCGGCGTCCGCGATGGCTTGAAACTTCAGCAGCACGTTGGCTGGGGCGAATTGGGTGAGGATCGCACCTTGTACTTCACGCTGTCGTTCCATGCGGTCGTAGTCGCCGCGAGCGGATCCGTAGCGGGAGCGGGCGTAGGCGAGGGCGTTGTTGCCGTCGAGGTGGTGCTTGCCGGGTTTGAGCCAGCCGTTCACTCCGACGAGCTCGCCAGTGTCGGGGTCGAGGACCCCGCCGAAGGGCAGGTCGTCCTCGCCGGTGTAGTCGATGTCGATGCCACCGAGCGCGTCGATGAGGTCCGCGAAGCCCTGCATGTCGATGAGGGCGTAATACTGAATGGTCATGTCGAGGGCGCCTTCGGCCGCATCGCGCATCGCCTCGATACCGGGGGCGCTGCCCTCAGCTTCGGCGTCCGGGTACAGCTCGGGACTCTTCAGCTCGACTTCGGTGTAGATCGAGTTGAGCATGCACGGGTCGACGTTGCACTCGTTCCAGAGGTACCCGTCTGGATAGAGCTCGGCCATCGGTGATCCCTCCCGGAACGGTACGTCCCGGAGATCCCTGGGGAGGCCGACGATGGTTGCTGCGCCGGTGCTTGCGTCGATCGAGGCGACGGAAATGCTGTCGGGGCGCAGACCGTCACGGTCCCCGCCGGCGTCGCCGCCGAGCAGAAGGATGTTGTAGCGGCCGTCGACGGGCGCGGCCATCTGCCCGTCCCCGAACACGTTCGAGAGCAGCCCGCGGGAGATCCCGATCAGGTGGCTGCCATAGCCGGCCGTCCCCACCGACACCAGGAGGAGCGCGACGGTCACTGCACTCAGCGCGGCGCGCGCTCGCGGCGCGACTCTCACCAGGCGGGCCAGCCTCAGGGTGTCGAGAGTGAGCACGAGCCAGAACGCCGCGTAGCCAAGGAGCAACGCCTGCGCGACGATCAGTGTCCCGTCGAGGGCGACGAGCGAGTAGAAGACCGAGGGCATTAGCAGGAACAACGCCAGCGTCAGAGCCAGCACCGTCCAGAGCGCGAGGGTCGCTGCAAGACCGAAGCGCCCGAGGCGCCGCGAGCCGGCGAGGACCTGCGCCGATCCGGGGATCAGCACATTCAGGCCCAGCAGCCACCAGCCGCGACGGGTCATCACCGCTCGCGACGCCGTGTCCGGGTACCGCATCGGCAGTTGGACAACCAGGCGGTTCTTCGTCACTTCTCCGCTGCGCACGACGCCCTCTCCGAAACCGACCACTCACCGTAAGCCGCCACCCCTCACCTGCCGCTTCGACGCGCTGCCAGGAGCCACGTACTCCGCGCCATCAACGCGGACACACGTGCGACGCGGCTACGCGGTAGCAGCGGGCGCAGGGAGTCGGACCGACGCCGCTACCGCTAGGTTGTCGTCCTCCTCTTCGGAGAGCGTCTCCCGCAGAGACGCGACCGCACGCGCGTACCGCGAACGGGCGGTCGATACCGGGATCCTCAGCACACGACCTGCCTCGTTTATCGTGAGTCCTTCCCAGTGCACCAGGCTCACCACCTCGTGCAGCTTCTCCGGCAGTCGCAGCATCGCGTCACGAACATCGATCGCAACATCGACGGCCGCGGTGCTCGATGGAGCGATTACGTCCTCGAGAACCAGCGCGTCGGCTGTCTTCCGGACCGTGCTCGCTTTCCGGCGGTGGTTCGCGAGGGTGTGCCGGGCGGTGACGAACAGCCACATCCGCACCCGCTCCGGCTCTCTCGGGATCGCAGAAATCCGCTTCCATGCCGTCAGGACAGTTTCGCTGAGGAGGTCCGCTGCATCCTCGTGATGGAGGGTTCGGCGGAGGAAGTAGGCGAAGAGGTCGGCGGCGTTTGCTTCCATCGCGGCTCGAAGGCGCGTGGCGCGATCGTCGTTCTGCTTCCGGATCACTCTGCTGCTCCGCAGTCCAGAGAGGTTGCAATCGACACCCGCTCCTGGAAACCCGCGTCCTCCAGTGCGGCATGAACGGAGTCGCTGACGCTTGCGCCGATATCAGAGAGCTTTCTCAGCGCAGCGCTGGGCTCGCTCGGGGAATCTCCCTCAGAGAAGTGCCAGTAGTCGTCTGGCTCGGGTTCGAGGTTGTCCAGGTCGATGGCAGCCAGGGCTGCGGCGGCCGCGGCCATCCCCTCAGGAGAATTGAGGGTCCGTTTGGTCACGTCCTCGGGCTGCATCTGAACCGTCGCCGTGCAGCTCTCGCCATCGATGGTCACCGCGAACTCGCGGATATCGCTGCTGAGAATCGGGCGTTGCAGCAAGGGCGCCGCGACCGCGACACCGCCTACTCCCGCGACGATGACGCCGGCGATCACAGCAGCGATCCCGGCCTGCCGGCGGTGCCGCTGCTGTCGCGATGGCTCGACCGCCAGCGTCAGCCGCACGGCCTCATCGGCGTCCTGCGGAGAAACAGTCCGGTACGGGTTCGTGGCGTCGAGGTCGTTGATCGTGGGGCGAGTCATGGTGGTCCTCCAATGATGCGGCGTCATAGAGGACATGTCGCGAGGAGGACGAGAACGCGAAACCGCGACAGAAAAATGAGTCGCCGGGTGCCGCTGTCACGACGAGGGCGGTCGACCTCGTACCCGGGGGATCCGTCTACAGAAGCCATGGCGGCGAAATCGGGTAGTTCGACCGGCTCGTCCACAACCGACGCGCCGGGAGCGTCAGTCGAGGGTCGGCTTCACTGCGGTGGTCGCTTCTAGCGGGGATCGAGGCCCTGGAACGTGTTGGGGAAGTTGTCGAGCCAGCGCCATCGGTCGATCGGCCACGTGATCGCGACGGCTCGGCCGGTCACATTATCGATCGGCACGAAGCCCTTGGAGGGCGTGCCCTGTTGGAGGCGGGAGTCGGCGGAGTTCCCCCGGTTGTCGCCCATCACCCAGAGCCCATCGGCAGGCACGGTGACATCGAACGGGATACTCGACGCGGCCGGGGCGTTCTCGCCGTCCTTGATGTACGAGGCCTCATCGAGGGGCTGCCCGTTCACGGTCATCTGCCCCAACGGCGTGCAGCAGACGACGTGATCGCCAGGAAGCCCGATGAGCCGCTTGATGAGGTGATCGTTGGTCTCCTCGGGCGCCAGTCCCACCGCCTGCAGCGTGTTCTCGAACAGCCCGGCGATGGACGTGTCCTCGGCCTGCGGGACGGGCTGAAGCCATCCGCCCGGGTCCTTGAACACGATGACGTCTCCGCGGGAGAGGGGCACGACATCGGGGACGAGCTCGTTGACGATGATGCGGTCGTCCTGCACCAGCGTGTTGTTCATCGAAGACGACGGAATGTAGAACGACCGCACGAGGAACGTCTTGACCAGGCTGGAAACCAGAACCGCTACCAGGACGATGACCACCACGTCTCGGAGGAACAGCAGCGCCCCGTGCCGCCGCCGCTGCGGCGGGCGTCGGCTGGTCAGGGGCACGGACTCAGCCGGCGTCGTCATGCTGAGAAGGCTACGTCCGCCGGTCCTGCTTGAAAGACCACCGAGGTGTGACCGGTACCGATCTGCCGGTGTCGATAAGAGCGAACTGACGCTGAGCCCATGCGCCCGCGGACGCGACGTTGGCACAAAATTTTCGAGCGTCCGCGTTTTCGAGGCCGCCGCGACATGTGCTGTGTAGAGGCGAAATTGGAGGGCCTGCGTTGAATCACTTCACCACTGTCGAACTGGACAGCACCAACCCGTACCCGAGCCTGCCGCCCCAGTGGGGCGAGGAGGCAGTCAAGATCATGCTCGACGCCGAACCCACTCGCGCGGTCCGTCGCAGACGGCGGCTGTGGACGGCATCTGCGCTGGCCGGGCTGGTACTGACGGGCGGGGCCGGCGTCGCAGTCGCCGCTCCACTACTGAATCGTCCGGTGCTTATGGGCGAGGTGATGCCGTACGTCGTGACCGTCGACGGCGAGTCGTGCTCTGCGACGATCCAGGTGCAGCCCGAGGACCCCGCGAACCGGGCGCTCAACACCCCTGAAGGGATGGCCGCGGCCGAACAGGCGCTACGCGGGCTTGATCTGGCCAATCTCGATATCGGATCGGCGCCGGAGTTCATGTTCCCGCCGAACACTCCCAAGCCTGCTGTTCAGCAACGCTGGAGCGGGATCTCATCCGTGGCGTTGCAGCTTGTGATTCAGCAGCTCAAGGACCAGGGCTTCACCGAAGAGGTGTCGATGGCTTCATCGATCGACTGTGGAAGCGAATGATGCGGACCGCTGACGAGCGAGCACGCATCCTTCGCACCGCGATCGAGGACAACGCCGCGGACCTGCTCGCGTACCTGCTCCGGCGTACCTCGAATCACGAGGACGCCGCCGACCTGCTCGCAGAAACCGCGGAGACGGCA
This sequence comes from Rathayibacter sp. AY1D1, assembly GCF_002932635.1. Taxonomy (NCBI): domain Bacteria; kingdom Bacillati; phylum Actinomycetota; class Actinomycetes; order Micrococcales; family Microbacteriaceae; genus Rathayibacter; species Rathayibacter sp. AY1D1. Next base: position 1,255 of record NZ_PSVY01000034.1, on the reverse strand, counting down.
TGGAAGCGCATCGCGATCATGCCCACCGACCCTGTCCGCGGCCGCATGTGGCTCTTCGTCACTGCCCGCCACAAGCTCGCAAACCATCAGCGGAAAAAAGTCGGGCAGGACCGCCTGACGACGGTCCTCGCGGACGACCTCCGCCAGAACGGTCAACAGCTCCCGATGCCATCCGATGACCAGATTGACGTGCAGAGGGCCGTGCGCTCGTTGCCAGCGAAACTCAGAGAAGTCATCGAACTCGTTCACTGGGATGGATTCACTGTGACCGAAGCGGCGCGAGTTCTCCGCCTGCCGACGTCCACCGCCCGCACCCGCTACGCCGCCGCGATCGTGCTGCTGCGCCAGACGCTCTGTGACCACGACACCGAACAGCTACCGGATCTCGCCGCATCGAGATAGCTGAACCTGCCACCTGCTGGCCGCCCCACTCGGCGCAAGGAGTGCGCAGTGTCGTTCCGTGAAGGGATCGATCTGCGGGACGCTTTCAGCGGACGGCTCGGAGGGGCTTGGCGTCGTCGTCGCGTGCTGGTGATGCCGCCAGGGTTGACCGCAGGTCTTCTCGTGCTCGTTGGTAGCGGGTGCGTGCGGTGGACGCGGGGACGCCGAGGAGTTGTCCGGCTTCGGTGATGGAGAAGCCGTCCCAGTGAATGAGGCGGACGAGCTCGGTCTGTTCTGGCGCGAGCCTGGCGATCGCGTCGCGCACGTCGACTCCTTCGTCGGCGGGGCGTCCTTCGGTGGGAGCGGTCGCGAGGACGCTGCGGAGCCGGCCGGAGAGGTCGGCTCGTCTGTTCTCGGTGCGGGTGCTGTTCGAGAGGACGTTCCGGGTGATGCCGAACAGCCACATCCTCGACTCCTCCGCGGTGCGGGGGAGGGCGCTGACACGGCGCCATGCGGTGAGCATGACGTCCGCGAGCGCGTCGGCGGCGTCCTCGAGAGGGAGGCGGCGTTGCAGGTACTTGAGAAGGTCAGGCGAGGTGAGGCGCAGAGCCTCGCTGAGTCGTTCTGCCTCGTCGGACTTCTGGCGGGTCACCAGGTCGCTCCGGGGCAGTGGGCTTCGCCGGCGATGCTGATGTTCGCGGCGTCGACGTCGACGTTCTGCGCAGTGAGTTCGGCGTCGAGGGCGTTGCTGATGATGCGCCCGACGGCGGTCGAATACTCCCGGTCGGCGTTGTAGAACTCGGTGCCGTAGCCGGCCGGCGTGCGGGATCCGTCAGCGTTGATGAAGGATCGGTCCTCGGTACGCAGCTGCGCG
>NZ_PSVY01000033.1:0-26441 GCF_002932635.1 Rathayibacter sp. AY1D1 | reverse complement strand
CGTCGCGTGGTCGGGCATCCGCGGTCTCCTCTGCTTGCGGGGGTCAGCCTAGCCGGGGGCGGGGCCGGGGTCTCGAGGGGCGGGCTGCGCCCGCTGCTCGATCAGCAGGAGGGCGCCGCTCAGGCCTCGACCCAGGTCCAGGTGCCGGCCGGGCCGTCGACCGAGACCTCGCCGCCGGTGCGCGTCACGGTGAAGACCGTCTCGTCCCCCGTGTCGTGCGCGACGACCCGGACCGGCGTCGCCCCGTCCGGCCCCGGGAAAACCCTCAGCTCGAGCCCGTCGAGGTAGTCGTACTCGGCCGAGTCCTGGCGGGCCCCCACCGGGATCACCGCACCCTCGCGCACGTACAGCGGCAGCGAGTCGAAGCCGTGGACCTCACGACGCCACTCCCCCGTCGAGACGATCCGCTCGCCCGTCCACCAGCTCGTCCACGTCCCGCGCGGGAGGTAGAACTCGACCGTGCCGTCCTCGGTGAACACCGGAGCGACGAGCAGGTCGTGCCCGAGCAGGTACTGCGTGTCGAGGTGGGCGGCGCTGCGGTCGTCCTCGAACTCGAGCGCCATCGGGCGCAAGATCGGGACGCCGGTGCTCGCCGCCTCCGCCCCCGCCGCGAAGAGGTAGGGCAGCAGCGAGAGCTTCAGCCGGGTGAAGAGCCGGGTGACCTCCACGGCCTCCTCGTCGAACGCCCACGGCACGCGCACCGAGGAGGATCCGTGCAGCCTCGAGTGCGAGGAGAGCAGGCCGAACGCGAGCCAGCGCTTGAACACTCCGGGATCGGGCGTGCCCTCGAAGCCGCCGATGTCGTGCGCCCAGAAGCCGAACCCGCCCAGCGCGAGCGAGAGGCCTCCGCGCAGGGTCTCGGCCATCGACACGTAGGAGGAGGTGTTGTCCCCGCCCCAGTGCACCGGCAGCGCCTGCCCGCCGACCGTGGCGCTGCGGGCGAAGAGGACCGCGCGGCCCTCGCCGAGCTCCTGCTCGAGCACCTCGTGCACCGCGCGGTTGTAGAGCTGGGTGTACCAGTTGTGCATGGCCTCGGGGTCGGTCCCGTCGGCCCAGACGACGCCCTCCGACGGGATCCGCTCGCCGAAGTCGGTCTTGAAGGAGTCGACGCCCTGGCGCACGAGGACGCGGAGCTTCTCCTGGAACCAGGAGGTCGCCTCCGGATTCGTGAAGTCGATCAGCGCCATGCCGGCGACCCACATGTCCCACTGCCAGACGTCGCCGGAGGCCGTTCTGAGCAGGTAGCCCTTCTCGCGCCCCTCGGCGAACAGCGGCGACGCCTGCGCGATGTACGGATTGATCCAGACGCAGGTGTGCAGCCCGCGCTCGTGCAGGCGGGCGAGGATCCCCTCGGGGTCGGGGAAGGTGCGCGGGTCCCACTCGAGGTCGGTCCACTGGAACTCGCGCATCCAGAAGCAGTCGAAGTGGAACGCCGACAGCGGCAGCTCCCGCTCCGCGAAGCCGTCGATGAAGGAGTTCACCGTCTCCTCGTCGTAGCTCGTGGTGAAGCTGGTCGTCAGCCACAGTCCGTAGCTCCAGGCGGGGACGACGGAGGGGCGGCCCGCGAGGCCGGTGTAGCGCCGCAGCACGTCCTTCTTCGTCGGGCCCTGGATCACCAGGTACTCCAGCGCCTCGCCGCCGACCGAGAACTGCACGCGCTCGACCGCCTCGGAGCCGATCTCGAACGAGACGAGGCCGGGATCGTTCACGAGCACGCCGTAGCCGCGGCTGGAGAGGTAGAACGGGACGTTCTTGTAGGCCTGCTCCGAGGAGGTGCCGCCGTCGGCGTTCCACACATCCACGGTCTGGCCGTTCTTCACGAAGGGGCCGAAGCGCTCGCCGAGCCCGTAGACCAGCTCGCCGACGCCGAGGTCGAGCTGCTCGTGCAGGTAGGCGGCTCCGTCCGGTCCGGTCAGGTAGCCCTGCGCCTTGTGCCCGGAGCCGGTGAGGCGCGTGCCGGTCGAGGTGTCCCAGAACTCCAGCGACCACGGAGCGCCCTGCCTGATCCGGACCTCGAGGTCGCCGGTGCGCAGCACGCCGCCGGACTCCGTCACCTCCGCCGCTCCGACGTCGCCCTCGGCCAGCTCGAAGCCGGGGCGCACCGCCGTGCCGCGCCAGTGCTCGATCCGCACCCGCGCGACCCCCTCGGCCGGCGAGGACACCGTGACCGTGAGCGCCGGCCGGTTGAGGACGTCGCCGCGGCCCTGGATGACCTGGGTCGGGGCGATCACCTCGAGCGAGGTGCCGTCGGTGCGGATGTCGTACGCCTCCTGCGCGAACAGGGGCGTGAATCCGGCCCGCGTCTGCCAGAACCCGTCGGTGAACTTCATGGGGGTGCCTTTCGATGGCGCGCCGGCGGATCCCGTGAGGGAGGCGCCGACGGAGGGAGAGAGGGCTACTTGACCGCGCCGGCGGTGATGCCGCGGGTGAGGGTGCGCTGGAAGATCAGGAAGAAGATCAGCGTCGGGAGAAGGCCCAGGAGGGCGCTCGCGCTGGTCGTGGTGACGTCCATGATCTTGTCGCCCTGGAGGCTCGAGATCGCGATCGGGACGGTCTGCGTCGCGTCGCTCACCAGGAAGACCAGCGGGATGAGGAACTCGTTCCAGGTCCAGATGAAGAAGAAGATCATCAGCACCGAGAGGGTGGGCCGCGAGATCGGGACGATCACCCGGGTGAGGACCTGCCACTTCGAGGCGCCGTCGAGAGCCGCGGCCTCGAGGATCTCCTTCGGGAAGGTGCCGTAGACGTTCGAGAGCAGATAGGTGCCGAACGCCGACTGGATGACGGTGAAGATGACGATGACCGACAGCTGGGTGTCGTAGATCCCGACCGCTTTGAACATGTAGTACAGCGGGTAGAGCAGGGCCTCCTGCGGGAGCATGTTCGCCAGCAGGAACAGGACGATGATCCAGCTCCGGCCGCGGACCCGGCCGATGCCGATCGCGCAGGCGTTCAGCACCGAGAGGGCGACGGCGAGGATCGCGACCGACCCCGAGATGAGGATCGAGTTGCCGAGCTTCTCGGGGAAGTCGACGCGGCTCCAGAAGGTCGAGAGGCCGTCGAAGGAGAGGCCGGTCGGGAAGGCGAGCGGGCCGTTCGCCGAGTACTCCGCGGGGGTCTTGAAGGAGTTGAGCAGGATCAGCAGCACCGGGCTGATGATCACGAGCCCGATCACCACGGCGACGGCGAGGATCACCCAGTCGCCGAGGGTGCGCTTCGTCGTGCCCTTCGCGGGCTTGGCGGGACGGGAGGACGAGAGGTCCGCGTCCTCCGTGCCGGCCTGGGTGAGGGGCAGGGTCTCGATGGCCGACATCAGCGGGCTCCTTCGCTGCGCTCGACGCGCTCCTGGGCGCGGATGAACAGCACGGCGAGGATCACGATGACGATCGTGAGCGCGGTCGCGATGGTGGCGCCGTAGCCCACCTGCTGCTTCTGGAAGAACTCGGTGTACGAGTAGTAGGAGGGGACGATCGTGGAGTCGCCGGGGCCGCCGCGGGTCAGGGCGTAGATCGGGCCGAAGACCTTCAGCGCGGCGATGGTGCAGGTGAGGGTGACCACGAAGATCTCGGGCCGGATGATCGAGACCGTGATCCAGCGGAAGCGCTGGAACCAGTTCGCCCCGTCGAGCTCCGCCGCCTCGTAGAGCTCGGGGTCCACGCGCTGCAGCGCCGCCATGAAGATGACGACCGGGTAGCCCAGCTGCACCCAGATCATCACGACCATGATCGAGAGCATCGCGGTGTCCGGCTTGCCGAGCCAGTCGTGCGAGAGGGAGCCGAGCCCGACGGCCTCGAGGATCGAGTTCAGCGCGCCGTTGTCGGGGCGGAGGATCCAGCCGATGACGATCGCGGCGATGACGGTCGGCAGGATCTGCGGGAGGTAGTAGGTGGCGCGGAGGAAGCTCGCCAGGCGCCCGCCGAACTTCTTGCCGACGAGATCGAAGAGGATCGCCGCGAGCAGGAGCCCGAGGATCGTGGGGACGATCACCATCGCGATGATCATGTAGACCGAGTTGAGGAACGAGGTCCAGAACTGGTCGTCGCCCATCAGCTCGATCCAGTTGTCGAGGCCGATGAAGATCGGCGGCTTGATGCCGCGCCAGGACGTGAAGCTGATGTAGACGTTCCAGATCAGCGGGATCAGCACGATGAACGTGAAGAGCACGAACCCGGGGATCAGGTAGAGCCAGTAGCCGTCGGAGCGCTTCTCGCGGGGCGGCGTCGTGGGAGTCGGCGCGCTCTCCGCGCGACGAGGTGCTGTCGTCGTCATGGGTACTCCTAGGTCGGACGGGGTAGTTGGGTGCTGCCGCGGGATGCCGCTCCGGTACGGAGGCGACGGCGTGTCGCGAACCGGAGCGGCATACCGCGGTGGGGTGGAGGCTCGGCGGTGTTCGTGCGACCCCTTCGAGGGGTCGCCGTCACGTCCTCAGGTCTTCCGCTGCCGTTCCGCGCCTGCAGGCGCGGAGTCGGCCGCCTCGGCCGACATCACGTGACGCTTCCGCGTCACGTGATGTCGGCGACTCCGTCGTCGTACTTGGCCTGGAGGTCGGAGAGCATGGCGGACTCGTCGGAGGAGCCGTTGATGAGCTCCTGCGTGGCGGCGACCAGGTCGTCGTAGAAGGTCGCGGTGGGCCAGTCGGGGTAGAAGGAGAGCTGGTCGCCGTCGACGACCGTCTTCCACTGCGAGAGCAGCGCCTTGCTCTTCTCGTCGGTGATGGCGCTCTCGTCGACGACCAGCGGGATGCCTCCGTTGTTGCCGATGAGGTTCTGGATCTCGGGTCGCATCGTGATGTCGATCCACTTGTAGGCGAGGTCCTTGTTCTTCGCCGTCTCCGGGATCACCCAGTGGTTGCCGGCGGAGCCCATCGTGAACTCGGCGCCCGGGAAGAGGAACGTGTCCCACTCGAATCCGGTGATCTCGGTCTTGAAGCGGCCGAACCACCAGGAGCCCGAGAAGAAGATCGGGTACTCGCCCGAGATGAAGGCCGTGCCCGCGTCCTCCGCCTTCAGCCCGGAGGCGTCGGCCGAGAAGTAGCCCTTGTCGACGTAGGTCTTCAGCTGGTCGGCCGCGTAGCTCCAGGCCGCGTCCTCGAAGTCGACCTCGCCCGTGTAGGTCTGGTAGTCGGTGATCCAGGAGCGGTCGGCTTTCAGCAGCGCGAGCTGGTAGAAGAGCTGCTGCAGCGGGTACTCGGCGCCGGCCTCGGCCAGCGGGGTGATCCCCTTGGCCACGAAGGCGTCGAGGACGGCCGTGAACTCCTCGTAGGTGGTGGGGACCTCGAGGCCGTTCGCGGCGAAGGCGTCCTTGTTGTAGTAGACGAAGGTGAACTCGCCGTAGTTGGGGATGCCGTACCAGGAGCCGGAGCCCATGATCCCGTTCTCGTCGTACTTCGCGGTGGTCTGCAGCGCGCCGGGGATCAGCGAGTCCCAGCCGTAGAACGCGACCGCCTCGTCGAGGTTGGTGAGCAAGCCCTGGCTCGAGAGGAGCCCGCTGGTCGCGTTGCCCTTGTTGTACTCGACGACGTCGGGCGCCGAGTTGGAGTTGAAGATCTGGCTGGCGCCGGTGCGCAGCTGCTCGAAGGCCTTGAACTCGTACGCGATCTCGGCCCCCGTCTCCTGGGTGAAGATGTCGCGGGCGGCGAGCCACGCGATGCCGCGGTCGCTGTCGGGCGTCTCGAAGTCCCAGAGCGTGAGGGTGCGGCCGGCGCCGTCGACCGTGGTCGAGAGCGCGTCGGAGCCGGCGTCGGAGCCGCCACCGGAGCAGGCGGCCAGCGCGAACATCGCGCTGAGGCCGACTCCGCCGGCGAGGAGGTTGCGCCGGCTGAGACCGGCGGTCGGGCGGTGGAAGGCGGAGCGGGATCGGAGCGACATTGCGGTGGTTCTCCTTCGAACGGTGCGGTGGTGCTGCGGAGGTGGTGCAGGGAGCGCTCTCTCGCGGAGGCGCGGTGTCGAAGCGTTTCGACAGTGCGCAGAGCCGGAGCGGGCGGGAAGAGGGTGGAGGCTAGAGGGAGGCCGGCGCGGGAGTGCCGGACGGGACCGCCGGCACCGGAGCGCCGGTCGGAGCGGCCGCGAGGGATCCGCGGTCGACGTAGGAGGGCGGGAGCAGCTCGACGCCGACGGTGCGGCCGGAGTCGATCTGCTGGAGGGTCCGCGCGACGGCCGCTCGGCACATCGCGTCGAACGGGAGGGGAAGACTGCTGGTGGGGACCGGGAGGGCGCCGCCGTCATAGCTGGCGCAGGCCGCCAGGATCGACAGGTCGCCGGGGACGGAGAGGCCGCGCTCGAGGACGCGCTCGATCGCCGCCTCCGCCACGGGCTCGTTGCAGTGCAGCACGAGCGCGGTGGGCGGGACGGGTGCGGCGAGGATCGCGTCGATCGCGGCCGATGCGCTCGGGCGGCCGATGTGCGGGCGCTCGACCGCGATCTCGACTCCGAGCGCTGCGGCCTCGGCGCGGAACGCCTCGTCGAAGCGGCGGACGAAGCCTGCGTTGCGGTCGGTGTAGGACTGCGGGTGCTCGAGCAGGCCGAGCGAGCGGTGGCCCAGCTCGGCGAGCCGGCGGACGCTCTGGCGGGCGGCCTCGGCGAAGTCGAGGTCGACGCAGGCGAGATCGTGGGAGTCGGCGGGCACGCCGATGAAGGTGGCGGGGACCCCGGCCGCGCGGATCAGCTCGGCGCGGTCGTCGTCGTCGTCGACGCCCATCAGGACGATGCCGTCGACGAGCGAGGAGGAGGAGACGCGCCCGATGCCGCTGGAGGCCTCGTCGGTGACGAGCAGCAGGACGTCGTAGTCCGACTCCCGGGCGCGCTCGAGCACCTCGGTGACGAAGCGCATGTGGGTCGGCAGGTGCAGCTCGCCGCGCATCGGGGCGGAGAGGGCGAGGATGTGGGTCCGCGCCCCGGCGAGCATCCGGGCTCCCGCGTGGGGCCGGTAGCCGAGCTGGCGCACCGCGTCGTCGACGCGCTGCCGTGTGGAGGCGGCGATCGAGCGCTTGCCGGAGAGGGCGTAGGAGACGGTGCTGATCGAGACTCCGGCAGCGCGGGCCACGTCGTGGATGGTCGCCATGGCTCCTCCTGCCGGACGTCGTCGTCGGTCGCGGTCGAGCTTCGAAGCGCTTCGACCGGTCGTGCTGGAGCGACTGTACGCACAGTCGAAGCGCTTGCGCAAGCGATCCTCGCGACGTCCTCCCCGGGCACCGGCCCGCTCCGCGAGCGGTTCCGCGGCACGAGCGGGCGGCACCCGCGATGGGGCCGGAGGGCGACGCGCCGGGCCTTCCGCTCGTTGCGCCTCTCGATCCTCAGGAGATATGTTGGGCTCAACAACAATTCGGCGACGTCGCCGGAAAGGATTCGGATCCCATGTCCCTGACCCCCACCCGCGCCGACAAGTTCTCGTTCGGCCTCTGGACCATCGGCTACAACGGGACGGACCCGTTCGGCGGCCCGACCCGCGAGCCGCTCGACGTCGTCCACGCGGTCGAGAAGCTCGACGAGCTCGGCGCGTACGGCCTCACCTTCCACGACGACGACCTGTTCGCCTTCGGCTCCACCGACGCCGAGCGCCAGACCCAGATCGACCGCCTCAAGGGCGCGCTGGAGTCCACCGGCCTCATCGTGCCGATGGTCACCACGAACCTCTTCAGCGCCCCGGTCTTCAAGGACGGCGGCTTCACCTCGAACGACCGCGACGTCCGCCGCTTCGCGCTGCGCAAGGTCCTCCGCAACATCGACCTCGCCGCCGAGCTGGGCGCGAAGACGTTCGTCATGTGGGGCGGCCGCGAGGGCGCCGAGTACGACTCCGCCAAGGACATCCGCGCCGCGCTCGAGCGCTACCGCGAGGCCGTCAACCTGCTCGGCGACTACGTCACCGACAAGGGCTACGACATCCGCTTCGCCATCGAGCCCAAGCCGAACGAGCCCCGCGGCGACATCCTGCTTCCGACGCTCGGCCACGCGATCGCGTTCATCGACTCCCTCGAGCGCCCCGAGCTCGTCGGCGTGAACCCCGAGGTCGGCCACGAGCAGATGGCGGGCCTGAACTTCACCGCCGGCATCGCCCAGGCGCTGTACCACGGCAAGCTCTTCCACATCGACCTCAACGGCCAGCGCGGCATCAAGTACGACCAGGACCTGGTCTTCGGCCACGGCGACCTGCACAACGCGTTCTCGCTCGTCGACCTCCTCGAGAACGGCGGCCCCGGCGGCGTCCCGGCCTACGACGGCCCGCGCCACTTCGACTACAAGCCCTCGCGCACCGAGGACGAGACCGGAGTCTGGGACTCGGCCGCCGCGAACATGCGCACCTACCTGCTGCTCAAGGAGCGCGCCGCGGCCTTCCGCGCCGACCCCGAGGTGCAGGAGGCGCTGGCAGCCGCGAAGGTCGCCGAGCTCTCCACCCCGACGCTGAACGAGGGCGAGTCGTACGACGACCTGCTCGCGGACACCGCCTCGTACGAGTCGTTCGACGCCGACGCCTACCTCGGCGGCAAGGGCTTCGGCTTCGTGCGCCTGCAGCAGCTGGCCACCGAGCACCTGCTCGGCGCCCGCGGCTGACCCGCACCCTCTGAGCCCGCGGTCCGCCGCGGGACGACCTGAGACGGACGAGATCCCCTGCACCGGCACGGGGTCTCGTCCGTTCTCCTGCATCCGGCCCGGTTCCGCACCGGACGCCCGAACCCGCACCCCCCAACGAAAGAGGACAGCGATGACGCTCGTCGCAGGGATCGACTCGTCGACCCAGAGCTGCAAGGTGGTCGTCCGCGACCTCGACACCGGCGCCGTGGTGCGCACCGGCCGGGCGAGCCACCCGGACGGCACCGAGGTCGATCCGGCCGCGTGGTGGGAGGCGCTGCAGCTCGCCCTCGCCGACGCCGGCGGGCTCGACGACGTCGCCGCGATCTCGGTCGGCGGCCAGCAGCACGGCATGGTCGTCCTCGACGAGAGCGGCGCCGTCATCCGCCCCGCTCTGCTCTGGAACGACACCCGCAGCGCGCCCGCCGCCGCCGCGCTCGTCGAGGAGCTCGGAGCCGGGGCCTGGGCGGAGCGGACCGGATCGGTGCCGGTCGCCTCCTTCACCGCCACCAAGCTCCGCTGGCTGCGCGACGCCGAGCCCGAGAACGCCGCCCGTGTCGCCGCCGTCGCGCTCCCCCACGACTGGCTGACCTGGCGCCTGCTCGGCTACGGCCCCGACTCCGCCCGCGGTCCGCAGCTCGACGCCCTCACGACCGACCGGTCCGACGCGTCCGGCACCTCGTACTGGGGAGCGGACGGCTACGACCTCGACCTGCTCGAGCGCGCCCTCGGCCACCGCCCGCTGCTCCCCCGCGTGCTCGGCCCCTCGGAGGAGGCGGGCCGCACCGAGAGCGGACTCGTCGTCGGCCCCGGCGCGGGCGACAACGCGGGCGCCGCGCTCGGCCTCGGCGCCGGCCCCGGCGACGTGGTCGTCAGCATCGGCACGAGCGGCACCGTCTTCGCCGTCACGGACGACCCGGTGCGCGACGCCTCCGGGACCGTCGCCGGCTTCGCCGATGCGAGCGGGCGCTTCCTGCCGCTGGTCGCGACGCTCAACGCCGCGCGCGTGCTGGCCTCGACCGCGACCCTGCTCGGCAGCGACTTCGACGAGTTCGCCGCACTGGCGCTCGAGGCGGAGCCGGGTGCCGACGGCCTCGTGCTGGTCCCCTACTTCGAGGGCGAGCGCACGCCGAACCTGCCGGACGCGACCGCGAGCCTGCACGGGATGACCATCGCCTCGACCACGCGACCGAACCTCGCCCGCGCGGCGATCGAGGGCATGCTCTGCGGACTGGCCGACGGGCTCGACGCCGTTCGCGCGCAGGGAGTGGAGGCGCGGCGCATCCTCCTCATCGGCGGAGCCGCGCAGAACCGCGCCGTGCAGCTCGCTGCATCGCAGGTGTTCGACGTGCCCGTGCAGGTGCCGACGCCCGGCGAGTACGTGGCCGATGGTGCCGCCGTGCAGGCCGCCTGGGCGCTGACAGGATCGCGTCCGACGTGGACCGTCACCTCGGTGGCCGAGCCCGCGCCGGACCACCGCCCCGTGATCCGCGAGCAGTACGCGGCCGCCCGCGCCTGAGAATCCGGCCCCGGCCCTCTCCAGGGTCGGGGCCTCGCCGCAAGCCCCAGTGGACGGGGAGCGGAATCGCGCTACTCTCATTACTCAGCCAGCTGACTAATGGAGGAGCGACATGACCGCCACACGAACCCCCGACCGCGCCGACCGAATCCGCCAGGTCGTCGTCGCCGTGAGCGCGGTGCTCGCCCTCATCGGCTCCTTCATCGGCTCGGGCGCCGCGGGCGGCACGCAGATCCAGAACGCGGCCGGCGGCGCCCTGACCGCGTCCTCGACCCCCATCGCTCCCGACGGCCCCGCCTTCGCGATCTGGAGCGTCATCTACACCGGCCTCATCGCCTACGCGATCTGGCAGTTCCTGCCCTCGCAGACAGCCCGCACCCGCCACCGCCGGCTGGGCTACTGGGCCGCCGCGAGCCTCCTCCTGAACGCCGCGTGGATCCTGGTCGTCCAGGCCGGCATCCTGACGCTCAGCGTCGTCGTGATCGCCCTGCTGCTCGCCGTGCTCGCGCGCATCTTCGTGATCCTGCGGACCACCCGGTCGGCCGGAGTGGTCGACGCGATCGTGACGGACGGCACCTTCGGGCTCTACCTCGGCTGGGTGTGCGTGGCCACGGCCGCGAACGTCACCGCCGGGCTCGTCGGCGCGGGAGTCGGCAGCGCGGACGGTCCGGGCGCCGCGGTCTGGGCGGTCGTCGTCCTCGCCGTCGCCGCGCTCGTCGGACTCCTGATCGCCGTCACCGGCCGCGGCCGCATCGCCCCGATGCTCTCGCTCGTCTGGGGACTCTCCTGGGTCGCCGTCGGCCGCTTCGCCGGCGAGCTCGTCTCGGTCCCCGCCGGGATCGCCGCGCTGGTCGCCGCCGCCGTGGTGCTGGTGGTCACCCTCCTCGTCCGCGCCACCGCGGGACGCCGGGTCAGCGCCGCCTGATCCTTGCGCGACGAAGGCCGAGAGGCCGGGACAGCCCTGGTCCGGGGCCGCCCGGCCTCTCGGCCTCCGTCGTGGTGGCGGATCAGGTGATCAGCGTGTCGACGTACTCCCGGTTCTCGTCCATCCACGCGGCGAGGGCGGCGGAGCGGTCGTCGGCCCCGTCGTTGAACAGCGCGTTCTCGAGCGAGTAGAGCGTCTTCGAGTCCATCCGGAAGTCGCGGATCCAGCGGCTCATCGTCGGGTAGTCCGCGTCGAAGGCGGCCGAGCCGAAGGAGTGGATCCCCTCCGCCTGCCCGAGCAGGCCCTTCGGGTCCTCGAGGTCCTTGACCGGGAAGGCGTCGTAGGCCCAGTGCGGGCGCCAGAGCGTGACGGCGATGTTCTCGCCCGCGGCGGTCGCGCTCGAGAGCTCCTGGAGCATGGCCGGCGTCGACGAGGTGAGGTAGTCCATCCCCTCCAGGCCGTAGCCGGGGATGACGTCCTCGGTCGTCGTCTTGTTGAGACCGGAGCCGGGCTCGATGCCGATCAGGCGGTTCCCGACGACGCCCGGGTCGGCGGCGAGCTCCTCGAGGGAGTCGATCGGAGCGTCCTCGTTGACCGCGATGGTCAGCTTCGCCTCGTCGTTCCACGCGCCCAGGTCGACGATCGAGTCGCCGTACTGCTCGACGTACCGGGCGTGGGTGAGCGGCAGCCAGGTGTCGAGGGCGAGGTCGTAGTCGCCCGCCGAGAGGCCCTGGAAGCCGGGGGCGACGTCGGCGTTCTGCAGGGTCACGTCGTAGCCCTGCTCCTCGAGCACCGCCTCCCACAGAGCGGAGACGGCGATCCCCTCGTCCCAGCCCTGGAACACGGCGACGGTCACGTCGGTGCGGTCGCCGTTGTCGACGGAGGCGGCGGTGGCGGGAGCGGCGAGGGTCGCGGCCCCGAGGGACGCGACCAGGCCGATCGAGACGACGCCGACGGCCGAGCGGGTCGCCACGACGGCGCGGCGGTTCTTCGCCCGGGCGACCCTCGCCGGCGAGGGCGAGCCCAGCGCGCCGGTCATCCGGTCGAGGACGACCGCGAGGATCACGACGGAGATGCCCGCCTCGAAGCCGAGCGCGACATCGATCCGGTTGAGGCTCGCGACGACGTCGCCGCCCAGCCCTCCGGCGCCGACCATGCCCGCGATGACGACCATCGAGAGCGAGAGCATGATGACCTGGTTGAGGCCCGCCAGGATCGAGGGCAGCGCGAGCGGCAGCTGGATCTGGCGGAGGATCCGCCACTTCGAGGAGCCGAACGACTCCCCCGCCTCGACGAGCTCCGGGTCGACGCCGCGGATGCCCAGCTCGGTGAGCCGGACGCCCGGCGCCATGGCGAACACGATGGTCGCGACGATGCCCGGCACCACTCCGACCCGGAACAGGATCAGCGCGGGGATCAGGTAGACGAAGGCCGGCATCGTCTGCATCAGGTCGAGCACGGGCCGGATGACCGCGGAGGCCGTGCGGTTGCGCGCGGCGAGCACGCCCAGCGGCACGCTCAGCGCGATGGCGATCACGGAGGCGACGAGCACCAGCGCGAGGGAGTCCATCGCGTTCTCCCACTGGTCGACCCCCACGATCAGCAGGAGCCCCACGGCGGTGCCGGCCGCGAAGACCCAGCCGCGGACGGCGTAGGCCAGTACGGCGAGGAAGGCGACGATCACCCAGAAGGGCGGTGTCGCGAGGACGAGGTCGACGCCGGAGTAGAGGGCGCCGAAGACGGTGCGCAGCAGGTCGAAGACCGGCTGGAAGGTCTGCGTGAGGACATCGACGGCACCCTCGGCGAGGGCGCCGAGCGGGAGGCGGAATCCGAGATCGGTCATCGTGCACCTCCGTCCGCCGCGAGGACGGCGTCGTCGACGGGGCCTCCGGTCGCGTGCAGGGTCGCGGTGACGACCTCGGTCGAGACGGTGGCGGGCGGCTCAATCACCGGGTGCTCGCCGGTGCGGGCGGGCACGTTGCCGAGCGCCGCGAGCAGGGTCACCCGCGGGATCGCTCCGAGCAGACGCCCGTCGGCGTCGACCACGGCGACCGGCAGCGCCGACTCGACGGCGGGCTCGATGACCTCGCTGAGGGCGGTGTCCGGACCGACGGTGACGACGTCGGAGGTGAGGACCGCCGAGAGGTCGCCGGTGCTCCGGCGCACCTGCTCGATCACGTCGCGGTCGCGGACCGTGCCCAGCAGGCGTCGTCCGCCGCCGACCACGAACGCGGCCGAGGTCTGCAGGTCGCGCATGCTCCTCAGCGCGGCGCGGGGACCGGCCGCGAGGGTGACCACGGAGCGGGCGGGCTCCATCACGGCGGCGGCGGTGAGCACGCGGGCGCGGTCGACGTCCTGCACGAACTGGGCGACGTAGTCGTTCGCGGGATCGGTGAGGATCTCCTCCGGGGTGCCGATCTGGACGATGCGGCCGTCGCGCATCACCGCGATGCGGTCGCCGAGGAACATGGCCTCGTTGAGGTCGTGCGTGATGAAGACGATGGTCTTGCCGAGCTCGTGCTGCAGCTCGATCAGCTGCTCCTGCATCTCGCGGCGGATCAGCGGGTCGAGTGCCGAGAACGCCTCGTCCATCAGCACGATGTCGGTGTCGGCGGCGAGCGCCCGGGCGAGGCCGACGCGCTGGCGCATGCCGCCGGAGAGCTCGTCGGGCATCTTCTCGTGCCAGCCGGCGAGACCGGCGCGCTCGACCGCGAGCAGGGCCCGCTCGCGGCGCTCGGCCGCGGGGACGCCCTGGATCTCGAGCGGGTACGCGACGTTGTCGAGCACGGTGCGGTGCGGGAGGAGCGCGAAGTGCTGGAACACCATCGACACCGACGAGCGGCGCACGCGGCGCAGCTCCGCCTCGGAGACGCCGGTGATGGTGGAGCCCTCGATCAGGACCTCGCCCGCGGAGGGCTCCTGGAGCCCGTTCAGCATGCGGATCAGGGTGGACTTCCCGGAGCCGGAGAGGCCCATCACGACGAAGATCTCGCCGCGGCGCACGGTGAAGGACGCGTCAATCACCGCGGCCGTGCCGAGTCCGGCGAGCTCGCCGCGGTCGGCGCCCTCGCCCAGTCGGCGGACGACCTCGTCGGGCTTCCGGCCGAACACCTTGAAGAGGTGGCGGGCCTCGAGAGCGGGGGTCGCGGGATCGGCGCCCGCCTCGCTCCGGGGCTCGCTGATGATCTGCTGGTTCTGGTGCACGTACACTCCGTCGGCGCGCAGGGACGACGCCCTGCGCTCATCTCGTGGTGCCGGGTCGGGAGCGTGGGACAGCCGTGCGTCGAGCCTCCGCGTGCGTCCCGCCGCTCAGCGCGGCAGGGGGTGGAGGCGAGAGCGTCCGAGGCGGCCTCGGGGCCGCCTCCACTCCCGTTGACCGTACGATCGCGGCGCGTCCTGGGGGACGCCGTGCGAGCGCGGACCGGTTCATCGGGGCCCGTGAGGACCGCCGACCACGGTAGCCGCGGAGCCGCCGAGGGGCAAACGTCGGACAATTGCGGGGGCGGGTCCAGGGGTGGTGATGAGCCGATCGGCGCGAGCGAATGTACTGGTCGGAGCTGGTTTCCGGAGTGTTGCGCGATCGTTACCGTGATGGCGCGGCCGGCGGCGCTCGTTCCGGCCGGTCTCCATCCGCCGCTGCTCGACCGGCGAGGAGGCCCCGCAGCTCAGACGGTGGTCTCGCCCGCCGGGCCCGAGGGGGCCGCCGCGCCGACTCCACTGACGGGCTCGCCCTGCCAGGACACGAGCGTCCACGCGTCGCCCGAGCCCTCGAGGACGACGACGCCGGTGTTGTCGAGCAGGTGGTCGGCGATGAAGCGCGCATCGAGGTCGAGGGAGCGCAGACCCGCCCAGCAGCGGATGGCCGCGCCGTGGCTGACCAGCGCGACGACCTCGTGCCCAAGCGCCTCCGCCTCCGCCACCACCGCGTCGTAGCGCGCCGCGAACTCGTCGCCCGTCTCGCCGCCCGCCAGCCGGATCGACGTCTCGCCGCCGGCCCAGCGGAAGACCGTGCCCATGTACTCCTCGACCGCCGCGTCGTCGCCGCGCATCTCGAGCCCCGCGGCCGCGACCTCGCGGATGCCGTCGCGCTCGATCGGCTCGAGCCCGAGCGCCGCGGCGAGAGGGGCGGCCGTCTCGTGGGTGCGGACCATCGTCGAGACGAGCAGCGCGCCGATCCCCTCGCCGGCGAGCCGACCGGGCAGCGCCGCGGCCTGGGTGCGGCCGAGGTCGGTGAGCCCGGGTCCGGGGATGCGGGTGTCGAGGAGCCCGGCGACGTTGGAGGGGGTCTGGCCGTGGCGGATCAGGAGGAGGCGCATCCGCCCACGCTAACCGCGGAGGCTGGGCTTCCGGGGCGCGCGGTCGCGCTCGCTCCCGCCGTTGTGCGGCGAGTGCGGCGCTGTCACGATGTGCGGGGACGCTCCCGGACCGGGAGCCGCAGACGGACGGGACGGGCGGACATGGCCTCCGAAGACGGTTTCTCGAAGGACGAGCGCGCGGCGATGAAGCAGCGCGCGGCCGAGCTGCGGGCGGAGGCGAAGCGGCAGAAGAGCGCCGACAAGGCCGACGCCGACCGCAGGGACGCGGAGGCCGCGATCGCCGCGATGACCGACGAGGAGCGGCCGATCGCCCAGATGCTGCACGACGTCGTCGGCGAGACCGCTCCCGACCTCCTCCCGAAGACCTGGTACGGCTTCCCCGCCTACGCGCGCTCCGACGGCAAGGCGATCGTCTTCTTCCAGCCCGGCGCGAAGTTCGGCACGCGCTACTCGACCCTCGGCTTCCAGGACGGCGCGCAGCTCGACGACGGCACGATCTGGCCGACCGCCTACGCGCTCGTCTCCGCCGACGCCGAGACGCGCGCCGCCGTCACCGAGCTGGTCCGCCGCGCGGCCGGGGCCTGATCCCGTGGCGCACGTCTACGACGAGATCGACGAGAGCCTCTGCTCCTGGATCCACGAGCAGCCGATGTGGTTCGTCGCCACCGCGCCCCTCGCCGCGGACGGGCACGTCAACATGTCGCCGCGCGGCCACGACTCGTTCTCGATCCTCGGCCCGCGGCGGGTCGGCTGGGTCGACTACACGGGCAGCGGAGTCGAGACGATCGCGCACCTGCGCGAGAACGGGCGCGTGTGCTTGATGTTCGCGTCGTTCGGATCGCGTCCGCGCATCGTCCGCCTGCACGGCACCGGCTCCGTGCACCTGCCCGGTTCGGAGGCATTCACCGAGGTCGCGGAGCAGCACCCCGAGCACCCGAGCACCCGCGCGGTCGTCACCGTCGAGCTCACCCGCATCAGCGACGCGTGCGGCTGGGGCGTGCCCGTGATGGAGCCGGTCGGCGAGCGCGACCTGCTCCTCCTCCAGGCCGAGAAGAAGGGCCCCGACGGCATGGCCGAGTACCGAGCCACGCGGAACGCGGTCAGCATCGACGGGCTGCCGGGCTACCCGCTGGACTGAGCGGCGGGACGCGGCCGCAGCGCGGCGCGCACGAGCACGCCGACCAGCTCGAGCAGGGTCTCAGTGACGACGGCGAGCGGGTTCGACCCGGTGGGGCGGGAGTCGACGGAGATCCGAGTCCTCGTCATTCGTCAAGTCCTCGACCGCTGACCGCCGCTCAGCACGACCAGACGTGCATCACGGTCCGTCTCCCGTTCGGGAACCCCGGGTCGATCGACGTGTTCGTCGTCGGTGCGGGTCTGAAGCGGGCGCTCCTCGCGGGGTCGATGACCGGCGGCCTCGTCGACGGGTACACCGCCGCCGTCTCAGGGAGATCGCACAGCGCGACGGGACGGGTTCGCGGAAGCACCCACGAGGACGCTTCGCACACGTCCCCAGGGGATGTACTCCTGGGACCAGTAGTCGGCCCGGATCTTCAGGAGGGGCCCTTCGACGGTGGCAGTCACCGTGATGGCGCGAGGGTCCCGGAGGGTTCCCGCGATGCGTGTCTGCGGGGTCGTTCCGAGCTCGCTCGACAACTGCTCGGGAGTCATCGCCTCGGGCGGGACGACCGCGAGCAGCCGCCGGCATCCACAAGAGGCGCAATCGACGGTGTCGCTGACGAGCTCGCTCCCCTGTGGAAGGTCGATGGCCGAGGCCGCCGACCGCGCTGGTGAGGCTCATCCAGGGGTCGGGACGACAGCGAGCTCCGGGGAGCTCCGGCCGATCCCAGGAGGGGCGGACGTGGAGCGCGACCGAGGCCTGCTCGATCGACGGTCCGATCGGACGGCGTCCACACCATCGGCCCCGCAGAGATCCCCTGGCCGATCCGCCCGCCGCTAAGCCCGCCCGTCGACGGCCCGGATCGAGAACAGCTCCTGCGGGGTGCAGTCGAGCGCGTCGCAGATGAGCGTCAGCGTCGTGAAGCGGATCGCGCGGGCGCGGTTGTTCTTGAGGATGGAGAGGTTCGCCATCGTGATGCCGGTGCGGGCCGAGAGGGCGGTGAGGGTCACGCCGCGCTCGGCCAGCACTGCTCCGAGGTGGCAGTCGATCCGGTGCCTCTCGTCGTCGGCGGGCTCAGACAACGCCGTCGACGTCCCGTTCGAGCTTCGCGCCGGCGCGGAACGCCGCCGTCAGGGCGAGGGCCACCACTCCGGCGAGCAGGACGGGGACGGGCCACTGCGGCAGGTTCGTCCCGATGGCCTGGTAGTCGCCGCCGAGGAAGGCATCGCGCTGCTCGTCGGTCACCCGGCCGGCGGCGAACAGCAGGCCGATGCCGGAGCTGAGGTACAGGCCCGCCGCGGTGTCGGCGAGGCCCTGCGCCACTCCTCCGATCAGCAGGGCGAGGCTCAGACGGCGCCAGTTCGCGAGGACGAAGGGGTCGAACGGGCGTCCGGCCGCGATGCCGCGGAGGACCCGCAGGAGGAAGACCGTGGCGAGGACGATGGTGACCGCCTGGAGGAGGCTCGGCAGCGCACCGAGCAGGCGGAGGGAGAGAGCGGCGTCGGCGAGCGTGGGCGCGGTGCCCTCGCGCGGCTCGGCCTGCAGCAGCTGCGGGAGGCTCCGGAGCGGGAGGCGGCCGTCCGCTCCCCCGAAGACCAATAGGGTGCGCCCGGTGGTGACGGTCCAGGTCTGCAGGAGCGCGGTGAGCACGGAGAAGACCGCGACGATGAGCAGGACCGCCCTGGCCACCCGGAACACGCGCGGACGCTCCCGGACCGGTCCGCTGGGGATGACACTCGTCATGGCGTGCTCCTTATCGATCGTCGATGTTATCGAGTATCGATACTGCGCACGCCGGTCCGGCGATGTCGACCCGCGGCGCCCCGCCGACCACGGAGACGGCGGGAGGGGTGGTTGCCCGGGGCGAGGAGCCCGATCTAGCGTGGAGGGATGTCGGATGCGAGGGAGCGCGCCGCCCGGTACCGGGCCGGCGCCGCGGGCGAGGAGGAAGCGGAGCAGCCCGCCCTGCCGGAGGATCCGCTCGAGCGGGCCGCGTTCGTCGAGACGGCGATCCAGCTCGCGATCCGCCGCGGCGACTTCGACGACCTGCCGGGATCGGGGAAGCCGCTCCCGGACCTGGGTGCGGCCCACGACCCGGACTGGTGGATCCGCCGCAAGATCGAGCGCGAGAACCTCACCGGGATCGGCCCGGCCGCCTTCCTCCTCCGCGCCGAGGACCGCGCGCTCGACGAGCGCCTCGACCGCCTGCACCGCGAGGAGGAGGTGCGCGCCGAGCTCGCCGACTTCAACACGCGGGTGATCGAGGCGCGCCGCCAGCTGCTGGGCGGGCCGCCCGTCGTCACCCGGCTCCGGGACGTCGACGAGGAGGTCGCCGCCTGGTCGCAGCGGCGCGCCGATCGCGCCGCCGCGGCCGAGGCCCGGGCGGCCGCCGAGCCGGAGCGGTCCCGCCGCTGGTGGTCGCGGCGGCGCTGACGTCCCCGGAAACCGGACAGACCTGCCCCTCTCACTGGGGTCCCGCCCCGGGAAACCGGGCCGGAGCGCGCCTCCGAATCATGCGTGCACATCAAGTCGACCGGAGTCCGCATGCTCACCGCCACCACCCCCGCACGCCTCCCGAGGGCCCGCACCTCGACCCTCGCCGCGCCGCCGCTCGCACTGCTCGAGCCCGACTCGGACCGGATGCTCGTCATCCGCGCCGCGGAGGGCGACGACCGCGCGTTCGCCACCATCGTCCGCCGCTACACCGGGCTGCTCCGCGCGACGGCCGCCCGCACCCTCCGCAGCAGCGCCGACGTCGACGACGTGGTGCAGGAGACGTTCCTCGCGGCGTGGACCCACGTGGACAGCGTGATCGACGGCGAGACCATCGCCGGCTGGCTCGTCACGACCGCCCGCCGCCGCAGCGTCGACCGGCTCCGCTCCAGCGTCTCGCGGCTGCGAGCCGAGCTGGACGACGAGTTCCCCGCCTCCGCCGCCGACGACCCGGAGCACGCCGCGCACTGCGGGTCCCTCGCCGCCGACGCCAACCGGGTGCTCGCCGCGATGCCCCCGGCCCAGCGCCGCTGCTGGGAGCTGCGCCAGCTGGAGCAGTGCAGCTACGACGCGATCGCGCACGAGCTGGGCCTCTCGACCTCGACCGTCCGCGGGCTGCTCGCCCGCGCCCGCGCGACCCTCCGCACGGAGCTCGTCCACTGGCGCTGATCCGCGCTGCGGATCTCGGCGCAGGAGACCGGGCGGGGGCCTTCAGCGCAGGAGAATCGGCCCCGCGCCGATCCGCACCCGGAACAGCGAGTACGGGTACGTCCGCAGATCCGTGCCGCCCTGGTAATCGGCCTGGCGGTGCAGCTGGTTCGCGGTGACGTACAGGTGCTCGTCCGTCGCGATCGACATGGTGTCGGGCCAGAGCAGCCGCTCGTCGTGCACGATCGTCTCCATCGTGCCGTCGGTGCGACGGCGGACGATCGCGTTGTTCTCGTAGCTCGTGGCATAGAAGCGGCCCAGCGCATCCGTCTCGAGGCCGTCCGCTCCCCCGCCCTTGTCGCCCTCGTCGACGACTGTCGC
This sequence comes from Rathayibacter sp. AY1D1, assembly GCF_002932635.1. Lineage (NCBI taxonomy): Bacteria > Bacillati > Actinomycetota > Actinomycetes > Micrococcales > Microbacteriaceae > Rathayibacter > Rathayibacter sp. AY1D1. Next base: position 6,475 of record NZ_PSVY01000033.1, on the reverse strand, counting down.
CGCGACGTCCTCGTCCGGCACCGACCGGTCGACCAGGGCCGCCGTCGCCACGCTGAACCAGCGGCGGGAGGCGAGCGGGCAGTACCAGAGGCGCTCGCCGTCGGCCGAGATCGCGATGCCGTCGGCGCCCATCGTCACCGGCTGCGGGTCGCCGTCTGCCGGGCGCTTCATCAGCACGCGGCCCTCGGCCATCGGCACGAGCTCCGGAGGAGTGAGCGCCTTCGTGCTCGGGTGGTCGTGCAGGCGGCGCCAGGCGGTCCCCGCCTCGAGGTCGACGACGATGATCCCGTTCGGGCCGGAATCGGCCGAGTCGGTGATGTAGGCGATGCCGCGCCGCAGATCGAAGCGCACGTCGTTGAGGTAGGTGGTCGGCAGGGCGACGTCCGGCTCGAGGACGATCACCTGCTCGACGGTGTCGGTCGCCAGGTCGACGCGGACGAGCTTGGGGCCGCCCTTCTTCGTCGGCTCGAACATCGGGCTGCCGGTGTCGAGGATCCAGAGCCGGTCGGCCGGATCGACGACGATGCTCTGCACCGAGACGAGGGCGCCGGCGTCGTCGATTCCCGCCGGCGTGTTCCAGGCCTCGTCCGGGTAGGGCACCGCCGCTCCGTCGACCAGCTCCACGACCGTGGCCGGGACCTCGTCCCCCCACTTGGGGAAGTTCACGAAGATCCGCCCGGTGTGCGAGACGCTGACGCCGGTGGGCATCGGCCCGCTGGTGAAGGCGTGCACGAGCTCCAGCTCGCCGAGCGGCTCGTCGACCGGGCGCGTGCCGCGGGTCTCGTCGGTCGGTCCCCAGAATCCCATGGTGCTCTCGCTGTCCTCCCGCCGGCGCGGGCTCGTGGCGGTCTCGGTGCCGGTCGGGTGAGGAGTCGGTGCCCGCCGCGACCGGTGCTCCTCATCCTGCGCGCCGGCGCCGGTCGGCGGGGAGGAGGTGGCGGAGGAGGCGGCGAGCGCCTAGCATCCGGCCGCCGACGGCGACCCGAGAGCCGCGACCGAGGAGGCGGAGGAGGGCCGGCCCGCGTCCGACTTCGGCACGGCCTTCACGAAGGGGCTCAGCATCGGGACGCGGCAGTGCCCGGTGGAGCGGGTCGCCTCGGCGGTCGCTCCCGCCGCCCGCAGTGCACCGCCCCCCGCCGTCGCGCTCACCCGCTGGTCGGCGGGTCGACGGACCGCTGATCCGCCGGCCGTCCGCTTCCGGACATGACCGCTAGAGGGCGTTGCCACTGCGGCCGCTCACCTGCCACGGTCGCAGAGCGACCGACGACGGTCCACCGATCAGAAGGACCGAGGCCCGCTCATGGACGACTCCTCTTCGACCGAGACCAGCACGAGCGAGATGACGCCCGAGGTGCTGGCCGCGTTCAGCGACGCCTGGACCCGCCACGACCTCGAAGCGCTGATGAGTCACATGACCGACGACTGCGTGTACGGCGCGTCGGTCGGCCCCGAGCCCGGCCGCACCTGGACGGGCAAGGAGCAGGTCCGCGAGGGATTCGCGCTCATGCTCGCCTTCGACACCGGACAGGAGCGGCACGAGGAGGGGGCTCCCCTCATCGCCGGGACGCGCGGCGCGGCCACCTGGTCCTTCACCGGGACCGGCCCCGACGGCCGACCCCAGGTCACGCGGGGCTGCGACATCTACGAGTTCCGCGGCGGGAGGATCGCCCGCAAGGACGCGTTCCGGAAGGTCTACCGGGCGGACGAGGAGTAGTCCGCGCCGGCCTCCCTCGCGCAGCGGAGCCGGAGCGGCGTCCTCGTACCGGGTGGCCCCGCGCCTGCCCGCGGAGCTGATCGCAGAGCTGGCCACGTCGGCGGGCAGCTGGGTCGTCGGGCAGGTGCTCACGACCGACGGCGGGTTCAGCCTGTGACCGGAGCCGCGGCGCAGCGGCTCCGGACCTAGTCGGAGGCGACGGCCCGCACGATGGTGCGGGCGACCTCGAGCACCTCGCGCTCGTGGCTCAGGTGCACCTCGTGCACCGCTCCGGGCCAGGACAGCAGCGGCGCGTCCAGGGCGGCGGCGACGCGCCGATGCGCGCGATGCAGGGAGGACCCGGGCCTGCGGTCCGCGGTCACCACGGCCGCGGGGACCGCGGGCAGCTGAGACTCGTCGAAGCCCCGCGCCACCTGATCCAGACCGGCGGCGGCGGAGGCGAGCCCCGGCAGGTCGACGTCCGCCATCGCGAGAGCGGCCGCGCGCGCGGCCGGGCTCATCGCGTGGCGCCTCGCCGACCGGGCGGCGCTCGTGCGCAGCAGCGCGGACAGCGCTCGGCCGAGCCCCGGCAGTCTCGAGAGCGTCGCCGTCGCCCGGGCCGTCCGCTCCACCTGACGCGCCAGTGCCGTGTCGTTGACGGGCGTCGGGTCGAGGAGCACCAGTCCCGCGACGTCCTCGGGATGATCGCGAGCGAGCAGCATCGCGACGGCACCGCCGAGGCTCTGGCCGATCACGACGACGGGACCTGTCCCGAGGCCGGCCAGCACGGCGTGGACGGCGTCTGCGGCGTCGGTGAGTCCGCCGGCGACCTCCGACCCCGCTGTGCCCGGTCTGTCGTAGAGGACCACCCGGCAGCCCGGATCGACGATCAGGCCCTCGACCAGCCCGGGGAAGAACCCGTCGACGGCCTCGCCCCCGCCCGGCAGGAGGAGCACGGCCTGCCCGGACTCACCCCGCACCTGCAGCATCCGGCGAGCCTAGCCGGGGAGCCGTCCGCCGACGACGACCGGCGGGGCCGGGCCCGGGGATGATGGGCGCATGGGAACTCGTGGGGCCGGAGTGCTGTGGGTGGTGAGCGCGCTCGCCTACGTGGGAGCGGAGGCGGTCGCCGCGTCCGCGTTCCCGGGCTACAGCTACGCACGGAACTACATCAGCGATCTCGGCGTGCCCGAGGTGGGCGTGTTCCAGGGGCGCGCGATCGACTCGCCGCTGCACGCGGTGATGAACGCCGGATTCCTCCTGCAGGGGGCGCTCTACCTCGCCGCCGCCGTCACGACCGTGCGGGCGGCGCGGGGCGGATCGCGGGGGCTGTTCCTCCCCCTCGCCGTGGTCTACGCCGTGGGCATCGCCGTGGTGGGCCTCGTGCACGGGAGCAGCGCCAGTGCGCAGAACGGGATCGGCGGCCTGCACGTGGTCGGCGCCGCGATGGCGATCGTCGGCGGCAACGCGGCCTCGATCGTCGCCGGTGCCGCGGCCCGGCGCGGCCGCGCCCCGTGGGCGCTCGAGACGGTCGGGATCGTGCTCGGTGCGGCCGGCCTGCTCGCGCTGCTGATGCTGCAGGTCGACACCCGCGTGCCCGGCGTCGACCTGCTGCCCGACGGCGTCTGGGAGCGCGCCTCCGTCTACGCCGTCACGGCCTGGCAGCTCGCGACCGGCCTGGGGCTGCTCCGACGGCCGGAGGTGCCGCGGCAGCCGCGGCCTCCTCAGACCGCGGGCAGCGGCGCGCAGGTGCGCAGCGCCGTGCACCGGCTCTTCCAGCTCGGGATCCGGATCCCGGAGGCCCTCTCGGTCGTCGTGTTCGACGACAACCCGTGGAGCGAGCTGGTCACCCCGCCGCTCAGCGTCGTCCGCCAGCCGATCGACATGCTCGCCCGTCACAGCGTCGAGCTCGTCCTCGCCCGCATGCAGGGCCGCCTCCCCGAGGCCCCGCAGCACATCGAGGTGCAGGCCGACCTCGTCATAAGCTCCAGCTGCGCCGCACCCCCGCGGCGCTGATCCTCTCCCCCTCCGAAAGGCACGCCATGTCCGATCCCGTCGTCGTCACCGCGATCTTCACTCCCGCCGAGGGGCAGCGCGACGCGCTCGTCGCCGCCCTCTCCACCGCCATCGCGGAGGTGCACGAGGAGGAGGGCTGCGAGCTCTACGCGATCCACGACTCGCCCGACGGCACCATCGTCATGCTGGAGAAGTGGACGAGCGGCGACCTGCTCGACGCGCACGGCGCCGGCGAGCCGGTCGTCCGCCTCAACGCGGCGATCCGCGGACTCGTCGCCCATCCTCCCGTCGTGACGCGGCTCGTCCCGATCCCGGCCGGCACCTCGCAGCAGGGCGAGCTCTAGCACCCGGGGGCGGGGCCGCTCCGGATCCGGATCGCGCCTCCCGCCGGAAACGCGCGCGAAACAGCGGAGGCCTACGGTCGGGAGCGACCCCGCCGCCCCGGCCGTTCCCTGGAGGATCCGCATGCCCCGCCCCGCCTTCCCCGCCCCGCCCAGCGCCGAGCTGCACATCCACCTCGAGGGCACGATCGAGCCCGAGCACATCGTCGAGATGGCGCGCCGCAACGGGGTCGCCCTGCCAACCGAGGATCTCGACGCCCTCCGCGCGCGGTACTCCTTCACCGACCTCGCGTCGTTCCTGGAGCTGCACTACTCGAACCTCACCGTGCTGAAGACGGAGCGGGACTTCTTCGAGCTCGCGACCGGCTACCTCGACCGGGCGCAGAAGGCGAACGTCCGCCGCGCCGAGATCTTCTTCGACCCGCAGACGCACCTCGGCAACGGCGTCGCGCTCGACACCGTGATGAGCGGGATCACCCGTGCGCTCGGCCGGAGCGAGGAGACCCACGGGATCTCGACGGACCTGATCATGTGCTTCCTCCGCGACCTGGGCGCCGACGCGGCCGACGAGATGCTGACGGCGATCCTCCCCTGGCGCGAGCACATCATCGGCGTCGGGCTCGACTCGAACGAGGTGGGCTTCGGCCCGGAGCTGTTCGTCGACGTCTACGCGCGCGCCGCGGCGGAGGGACTGCGCCTGGTCGCGCACGCCGGCGAGGAGGGCGGGCCGGAGACGGTCGCGGCCACCGTCGAGCTGCTGAAGGTCGAGCGGATCGACCACGGGATCCGCGCGATGGAGGACCCGGAGGTGGTCGCGATGCTCCGCGAGCGCCGCATCCCGGTGACGGTGTGCCCGCTGTCGAACGTGGCCCTGCGCGCGGTGGACACGATGGCCGACCACCCGCTGCCCGCGATGCTCCGCGAGGGACTCGTCGTGACGGTCTCGAGCGACGATCCGCCCTACTTCGGCGGCTACGTGGATGAGAACTACCGCGCCCTGGTCGAGGAGCTGGGGATTGACGACGCGCAGCTCGAGCAGCTGGCGCTCAACTCCTTCGACGCGGCGTTCATCACGGAGGAGGACCGCGAGCGCTGGCAGGCGGAGGTGCGCGAGCACTTCGCGCGGTGAGCGCGCCACTGCCCGGAGAACGATCGTTCCCACCCCGTCTCCGGGCACTGCACTCTGGTTCTGCGGGCGCACGCCTCCGCGCCCGCCCTACGCTGGCCGGATGACCCGATCCGACGGCACGCGATGAGCTGGGTGCTCCTCGCCGGCGCGATCCTCACCGAGGTGACGGCGTCGCTCGCCCTCCAGGCCGCCATCGAGTCGCCGGGCTGGTACGCCCTCGTGGTGGCGGGCTACCTGGCGGCGTTCGTCCTCCTCAGCCGGGTGCTCAAGGCCGGCATGCCGATCGGAGTCGCGTACGGCGTATGGGGCGCGTGCGGCGTCGCGCTGACGGCGGTCCTCGCGGCCGTGCTCTTCGGGCAGCCGCTGACGGGCGTGATGACGATCGGGCTGGTGCTGATCATCGCGGGCGTGCTGATGGTCGAGATCGGGTCGCAGCGAGCGCAGGCCGCGCGCCGGTCGGTGCGCTGATGGCCTGGCTGCTGCTCTCGGGCGCGATCCTCACCGAGGTCGCCGCGACGATGAGCCTCAAGCCCGCGACGGACGGCCGGAAGCGCTGGTACGTCGTGGTCGGAGCCGGCTACGTCGTCGCGTTCACGCTGCTGGCCGGAGCGCTCGCGCAGGGCATGCCGATCGGGGTGGCCTACGGGATCTGGGCGGCGGTCGGAGTCGCGCTGACGGCAGTGCTCGGCCGTTGGCTGTTCCAGGACCCGCTGACCTGGACGATGCTCGGCGGGATCGGCCTGATCATCGCCGGCGTGCTGCTGGTGGAGCTCGGGCACTGACCGGCCGAGTGCCGTCGCGGCGGGAGTCCCTCCACTCAGCGGCCGTCGCGGCGGGAGCGCGCCTCCTCAGCCGTCGTCGCGGCGGAAGCGCTTCGGCGTCACCGGTTGTCGCGGCGGTACCGCGCCTCGCGGCCGGCGATGTGGAGGCCGAGCCCGGTGACCGCGACCGCGAAGGCGACCAGCACGCCGATGAACGCGATCTCGTCGCCTGCTCCGACCGCCACGGCCGCGACGGCGAGCCCGATCAGCGCGAGGGCGAGCACCACGGCGCCGACGGTCTCGAGAGGGCTCCAGGCGGTCATGGCTCCAGCGTGCGCTCGGAGCGGCGCGCGGGCAAGGGGCGGCAGGCGAACAGGACATGACGTCCCGCCGACCGCGGAGGTCCGCGCGGGTCCCAGCACACGACCCGTCCGCCCGGACGTCGGCCGACCGGGTGCTGCGGATCGCGGAGCTCGTCCGAGGCGGTCCGCGGTGCGAGCCCGCTCCGCCCGTCCCCGCCGGAACGCCCCCGCCC
>NZ_PSVY01000032.1:0-29181 GCF_002932635.1 Rathayibacter sp. AY1D1 | reverse complement strand
CCCGCCGGACTCCGAGTGCCCGCGGGCACGACCGTCTGCGGCGCTGACGCCGCGCGGAGCCTGGCACTCCGCAACTCTGAGTGCCAATCATAACCGGGAGGCGGACCGCCCGGCGGGGTTGCGCGGGGATCGGCCGGGGTGCACTCCTGCAGGGCCGCGGGGAGGAGCCCCGTCATCCCCGAGGAGGAGGTCCCGCGCGGCCCGGTGCGGAGGGAGTCGCCGCATGCCACGATGGACGCCGAGCGCACGGGGGACGCCCGTCGCCGCCGCCGGAACGGAGACCATCATGTCGGCCACCCCTCCCCCGCCCCCCGTCTACGGGACCCCGGCTCCGCCGCTGAACCCGGCGGACGAGAAGACCTGGGCGATCGTCACGCAAGTGACCGGCATCTTCTTCAGCTTCCTGCCCTCGCTGATCGTCTTCCTGGTCTTCAAGGGGCGCGGACCGTTCCTCGAGGCGCACGCCAAGACGGCCCTCAACTTCCATCTGACGACGCTGATCGCCTACGTCGCCGGGACGATCCTGTCCTTCGTCCTCGTCGGCTTCATCGTGTTCCTGGTCGTGCCGATCCTGGTGATCGTCTTCGCGATCATCGCCTCGGTGCGCGCCAGCGCGGGCGAGTACTACACGTACCCGCTCAGCATCCCGTTCTTCAAGTAGCCGCGGAACCGGGGCGGCCGTGCGTCGCCCGCCCCGGGATCCGGCCTCAGCCGTCGGTGAGGCGGCGCACGACCGCGTCGGCCAGCAGACGGCCGCGCAGGGTCAGCACGATCCGGCCGCCGAGCGCCGCCCGGCCGTCGACGAGGCCGTCGGCGATGAGCCCCGCCACCTCGCTGCGCCGATCGGCGTCGATCGCGTCGATGGGCAGCCCGTCCGCCAGGCGCGAGCGCAGCAGCACGTCCTCCACACGCCGCGTGCCCGCGTCGAGCGTCTCCCGCCCGGCAGCGGGCGAGGCACCGGTGCTCAGCCGGTCGGCGTAGGCCGCCGGGTGCTTCACGTTCCACCAGCGCACGCCTCCGACGTGGCTGTGCGCGCCGGGACCGACGCCCCACCAGTCGTGGCCGAGCCAGTACGAGAGGTTGTGCCGGGAGCGGTGGGCGTCGTCGCGGGCCCAGTTGCTGACCTCGTACCAGGAGTACCCGGCAGCGGCCAGGCGCGCGTCGGCGAGCTCGTACATGTCGGCCGTGAGGTCGTCGTCGGGGGTCGCGACTTCGCCGCGGCGGATCTGCCGGGCGAGCTTCGTGCCGTCCTCCACGATCAGGGCGTAGGCCGAGAGGTGGTCCGGCCGGTTGGCGAGCGCGGAGTCGAGCGACCGCTCCCAGTCGGCCAGGGACTCCCCCGGCGTGCCGTAGATGAGGTCGAGGCTGACCTGCAGGCCGGCCTCCCGCGCCCACTCGACCACGAGCGGGACCCGCTCCGGGTCGTGGGTGCGCTCGAGCGTGGCGAGGACGTGCGGCACGGCCGACTGCATCCCGAAGCTGACGCGGGTGAAGCCCGCCTCGGCCAGCGCGCGGAGGTAGGAGGCGTCGACGGAGTCCGGGTTCGCCTCGGTGGTGATCTCGGCGTCGGGCGCGACCCCGAAGTGAGTGCGGAGGCCGTCCAGCATCCGCACCAGGTCGCCGGCGGGCAGGAGGGTGGGCGTCCCGCCGCCGAAGAAGACCGTGCGGGCGGGGCGCCGGGGCAGGCCCGCGCGCTCGAGCACCTCGGCACCGAGAGCCATCTCGGTGATCGCCTCGTCGGCGTAGTCCTGCTGCTTCGCCCCGCGGAGCTCGGTCGCCGTGTAGGTGTTGAAGTCGCAGTACCCGCAGCGGACCCGGCAGAACGGCACGTGCACGTAGAGGCCGAGGTCGCGCTGCTCCACGCCGTCGACGACGGACGCGGGCAGTCCGCCGTCGAGCGGAGCAGGATCGGCGATCGGGAGGGCGCTCCCCACGTCAGCTGACGCGCGCCGGCAGCAGCGCGCGCAGGTACTTGGCGACCTGGCGCTTCTGCACGGCGCGCAGCACCGGCGCGCCCAGGCGGTAGAGGCGAGTGGAGGGACGCGAGAAGACCCGGATGACGAGCCAGACCGAGTCGTCCGCGCGCTTCTCGACGACGAAGGACTCCTCGCCGCTCTCGGGGTGGCCCTCGAGGGTGCCGTAGGCGAAGCCGACCTGGTCGGGCTCGTCGACGACGTAGACCACGCGGACCGGGGCGTTGAAGACGCGGCCGAGCAGGGTCACGCGGAGCACGGCGGTCACGCCGGCGGTGATGTAGGGGGTGCCGTCGGGAGCGAAATGCTCCTCCGTCGGCCGGCTGACGAGGTCGATCGGGGTGCCCGCCGCGTCGAAGTTGACGCCGGTGTACTGCACGCCGCTCCCGCTGGTGATGTCGGTCACCTCGATGCCGCTGCCGCGCTGCACGCCCCAGGTCATCAGGGAGGCGGTGGTGATGGCGAAGCGCTCGTCGCCCGAGCCGAGACGGGCCTCGAAGCGCTCGGCCGTGAAGCCGTCCGGCGGATACTCGAGCAGGTCGGGTGCCAGAGTGCCGCCGACGGCCGCGTAGGTGACCTGCGGCTGGCCCTCGAAGTTGGAGCGGCGGATGCTCACGTCCCGACCTTCTTCCCGGACTCCTCGAGCGCGGCGCGCGTCGAGTCCGCGCGCCGGGTGGTGCTGTCCATCCGACCCAGCGTATCCGACCGTCGGCGTCCCGAGCCGGGAACGACCGAGGGCCCTCCCCCGCCGGAGCGGGAGGAGGGCCCTCGTCGTGGTGCGGGTCGGGTCAGCTGCAGGGAGTCAGCTTCGCGACGGCGTCGGACAGGGTGCCGGTGCCGCCGAGGAGGACGACGCTCGTCGCTCCGCCGGCCTTGATGTCCTGCAGCACCTTGACCGGCACGCAGGTCGGGGGCACGGCGAAGAGGGGGCTCCCCGTAAGCCCGGCGGCCGCGGCTCCCGCCAGGGCGTCGGGGAAGTTCTCTCCGGTGGCCAGGAACACGGTCTCCGACCCGCGGGGGAAGGCCGCCCGGTTGAGCTGCTCCGAGGTGTCGTAGCGGTCGACCCCGCCGATGCGGCTCACGGTGGGTCCCCCCGGCACAGTGAGGGAGTTCTGGATGCCGGCGCTGACCGACAGCTCGGATCCCGCGATGGTGAGCACCGGCGGCCGGAGCCGCGTCAGGATCCCGACAGTGGTCGGGTCGGCCGCCGGGAGGCCGCCGTTCACGAGGACGACGGGGGCGGAGTTCTTGCCCGCGGCGGCGGTGGCGCTGAGCGCGTCGGGGAACTTCTCGCCGGTCGCGAGCCAGGCCCCCTTCGGCGAGGTGCCGAAGGCGCTCTCGATGATCTTCCGCGACGTGTCGTAGCGATCGGTGCCTCCGAGGCGGAAGACCCTCCCGTTCGCGTACTGGCCGAGGTCGGTCGCGAGGGCGTCGCTGACGCTGAGGTCGGAGCCGACGACGACGATCCGCTGGGGCTTGAGACGGGTGAGCTCGTCGCGCACGACCTGGCTCACAGAGTCGCGGTCGACCAGGAGGAGCGGGCCGCCCTGCTTCGCGGCGGCGGGACCGGCGCTGAGCGCGTCGGGGAAGTTCGCGCCGGTGGCGATGTAGACGACGGGGACGCCGGGGGTGTCGAAGGTCGCCTTCGAGATCTCGACGGCGGTGCCCTGGCGATCGGTGCCCGCGAGGCGGGTCACCGTCGGACCGTTGCCAGGGGTCGGCCCGGTGGTCGGCGGAGTCGTCGACGCGACGACCCTGAGGGGCACCCGGACGACGAAGGCGGAGCCCGCCGGCTGCTCGACACCGCGGCCGGCTCCCGTGACGCGGATGGAGGGAGCGCCCGTGAGCGAAGTGTCGCCGAAGTTCTGGTACCGGTCGTAGAAGTCCTGGTTCGGCTTCACCGCGACCGACGAGCCGTCGTCGAGGACCTTAGCGGGGGCGGTGAGCGCCGGGGTGCCGTCCGTTCCGACGGTGGCCCGGACGGAGGTGCCGAAGAAGCCGGGCACGCCCGTCTCGACGACGACGACGTCGCCGGCGCCCGCGTCGGTCAGGCTGCCGCCGCCGGCCCAGAAGACGCCGTCGTGGTGGGTCGAGCTCGGAGTGGTCGCGGACAGGTCGACCACGGCCGCGTCCTCGCCGCTCGCCGGAGCGACGGTCAGGCCGGCGGTGACGCTGAGGTCGAAGCCCGTCGTGGACTCGAGCGCCGGGGGGACGTAGGCGTCGTCCGCCTGCGGCGCCTCCGCGGTGAGGTCGAGCCTCACCGCGGGCTGCTCGAACGAGCCCACCGTGCGCTCGAGCGGGATCTCGATGGTGTTGGCGGCGGCGTCTACAGCCGAGGAGCCCGACACGAAGTCGGCATCGCTGGTGCTGAGGCGCCAGTCCACGGTCTCGTACCCCGGGTGCGACCACTCCGTGAACCCGGCGGACGCGCTCGCGGCCGGGAGCTCGACGGTGATGGTCTCCGCGTCGGAGGAGACGGACAGGCCCTTCGCGACGCCGAACTGGTCGATGTCCTCCCAGACGAAGGGCGCGGGCGACGCCTGCACCTCACGGCTCGCGGCTGATGCGGGTGCGGCGGCGACGAGCGATCCCGCCGTCACCGCTGCGACGCCCAGCAGCGCCGCCCCCGATCTGATCCAGTGCTTCCTCGTGCGTGCAGAGTCCACGGGCTTCCCCCTTGATCGTGATGAGAGGGCCGACCGTCGACGCTCCAGCCCCCGAGCGGATCGTCCTCGATCCGCAGCCGCGTCCAGCGCTCGAAAGCTACCTGGGAAGTGATCGGCGCCGCAATGGCCCCTCACCGCAGGTCCCCTCTCGGGGGGTGCGCCTCCGCTGGAGGAGTCCTACTTCTTGTCCTTGGTCTCGACGTCACCCGAGAGCGCGGCGATGAACGCCTCCTGGGGGACCTCGACGCGGCCGACCATCTTCATCCGCTTCTTGCCCTCCTTCTGCTTCTCGAGGAGCTTGCGCTTGCGGGTGATGTCGCCGCCGTAGCACTTGGCCAGGACGTCCTTGCGCATCGCGCTGATCGACTCGCGGGCGATGATCCGGGCGCCGATGGCGGCCTGGATCGGCACCTCGAACTGCTGACGCGGGATCAGCTTGCGCAGGCGCCCCGTCATCAGCACGCCGTAGGCGTAGGCCTTCTCCCGGTGCACGATCGCGCTGAACGCGTCGACCTGCTCGCCCTGCAGCAGGATGTCGACCTTCACGAGGTCGGCCTCCTGCGAGCCGGCGGGCTCGTAGTCGAGCGAGGCGTAGCCGGCGGTCTTGGACTTGAGGTTGTCGAAGAAGTCGAAGACGATCTCGCCGAGGGGCATGTGGTAGCGGATCTCGACCCGGTCCTCGCCCAGGTACTCCATGCCGATCAGGGTCCCGCGGCGGCTCTGGCAGAGCTCCATGATCGTGCCGACGTAGTCCTTCGGCGCGAGGATCGCGGCCTTGACGATCGGCTCCGTGACGGCGGCGATCTTCCCGACGGGGAACTCGCTCGGGTTCGTGACGGTGACGGTCTTCTTGTCCTCCGTCGAGACCTCGTAGATGACCGAGGGCGCCGTCGTGATGAGGTCGAGACCGAACTCGCGCTGCAGGCGCTCGGTGATGATCTCGAGGTGCAGGAGGCCGAGGAACCCGCAGCGGAAGCCGAAGCCGAGCGCCACCGACGTCTCGGGCTCGTAGACGAGCGCCGCGTCCGAGAGCTTGAGCTTGTCGAGCGCCTCGCGCAGGTCCGGGTAGTCGCTGCCGTCGATCGGGTACAGGCCCGAGAAGACCATCGGGAGCGGCTCGGTGTAGCCGGGCAGCGCCTGCGTCGCGGGCTTCGACGCCGTGGTGACGGTGTCGCCGACCTTCGACTGGCGCACGTCCTTCACACCGGTGATCAGGTAGCCCACCTCGCCGACCGCGAGACCCTGCGTCGCGACGGGCTCGGGGCTCGACACGCCGATCTCGAGGATCTCGTGCGTGGCGCGGGTCGACATCATCTGGATCTTCTCGCGCGGCGAGAGCTTGCCGTCGATCATCCGGACGTAGGTGACGACCCCGCGGTAGGCGTCGTACACGGAGTCGAAGATCATGGCGCGCGCAGGGGCGGAGGGGTCGCCGACGGGCGGCGGGATGAGCTCGGTGACGCGGTCGAGCAGCGCCTCGACGCCCATGCCGGTCTTGCCGGAGACGCGGAGGACGTCGTCCGGGTCGCCGCCGATGAGGCTCGCGAGCTCCTTCGCGTACTTCTCGGGGTCCGCGGCCGGCAGGTCGATCTTGTTCAGGACAGGGATGATCGTGAGGTCGTTCTCGAGCGCGAGGTAGAGGTTCGCGAGCGTCTGGGCCTCGATGCCCTGCGCCGCGTCGACCAGGAGGATCGCGCCCTCGCAGGCCGCCAGCGAGCGGCTGACCTCGTAGGAGAAGTCGACGTGCCCCGGAGTGTCGATCATGTTCAGGGCGAACGTGCGCCCGTCGCGCTCCCACGGCATCCGCACGGCCTGCGACTTGATCGTGATGCCGCGCTCGCGCTCGATGTCCATGCGGTCGAGGTACTGCGCGCGCATCGCCCGGTCCTCGACGACACCCGTGATGCCGAGCATCCGGTCGGCGAGGGTGGACTTGCCGTGGTCGATGTGGGCGATGATGCAGAAGTTGCGGATGGACGCCGGATCGGTCGCGGCGGGCTCGAGCCCGGAGTGTGCACGTGGAGACATCGTGGGACCAGTGTCCCATGCCCGGCGGCGGAGGCCGGGACCGGCGGCTACAGATCGAGTCCGTAGGTGCGGGTGGGCTCGACGCCGGGCGGGTTCTCCCGCTCGCCGAGGCGGACGAAGCCCATGCTCTCGTAGAGGGCGTGCGCGGTGGTCATCAGCGTGCCGCTGTTCATCACGACCCGCTGGAGGCCCCGCTCGGCGGCGAGCATCACGACGAACTCGGTGAGCAGCCGCCCGAGACCCCGCCCGCGTGCCTCCGGGGCGACGGCGAGCAGCCGCCAGTCCAGCTCGCCGGGGCGGCCGAGCTCGTACAGGTTCGCGCCCGGGCGCGCAGTGGTGACCGTCGCGAGGATCCGCCCGTCGCCCTCGACGGCGACCCAGACCTCGCCCTCGACGTCGTGCCGGGCGACCGCGGCGACGTCGGCGGCGTACTCCTCCCCCAGCTCGTAGTCGTGGGCGTAGGCGGCGAGCCGCAGGCGCGAGACCTCGTCGTACTCCTGGGCCCGGACGCGCCGGACCAGCACCTCGGCGGCGCTCATCCGCGCACCGGGGCCGGGAGGGCGCGCAGCCCGTGCTCGAGCGCGGCGGGATCCGCGGCGAGGCAGACGCGGATCCAGCCCTCGCCGGTGCGGCCGAAGGCGCTGCCGGGTGCGACGGCGACGAGGGTCTCGAGGAGGAAGGACTCGACCCACGAGGCGACGTCCCCGCCGGTCGCGTGCGCCATGTCGATCCACAGGTAGAACGCGCCCTCGGGCTCGCGGTAGGCGATCCCCCGCTCGTCGAGCACGCCCGTCGCGAGCCGCAGGTTGGCGAGGTAGTGGTCGGAGGCGGCGGCCACCGCGTCCTGCGGCCCGGTCAGAGCGGCGAGGGCGGCGCGCTGGTCCGGAGTGGCGACGCAGCTGATCGCCGCCTCCTGCACCGTGACCATGATCGACGTGAAGCCGGGAGGCGTCACGAGGTAGCCGACGCGGACGCCGGTCATCGCGTAGGTCTTCGAGAAGGAGAAGACGCTGAGGACGCGGTCGGCGTCGTCCCCGCGCTCCTGCGCGATCGCCGCGAGGCTCACGTGCGGGCGCCCGTAGGTGAAGTACTCGTAGACCTCGTCGCTGAGCACCCACAGGTCGTGGCGCCGGGCGATGTCGAGCAGGCGCTCGAGGACCTCCTTCGGGAACACCACGCCGAGCGGGTTGGACGGGCTGTTGACGATCAGGACGCGGGTCCGGTCCGTGATCAGGCGCTCGACCTCCTCGGGATCGGGGAGGAAGGCGTTCTCGGCGCGCAGCGTGTACGGCACGGGCACGGCGCCGATGGTCCGCGCGTTGGTCGTGAAGACGGTGTAGCCCGGGTCGGGGATGAGCACCTCGTCGCCGGGCCCGAGCAGGAGCGTCATCGCCTGGTGCAGCGCCTGCGTGGCGCCGACGGTCACCCAGACCTGCTCGACGTCCGCCTCGATGCCGTTGTCCCGCGCCAGCTTCTCCACGATGGCCCGCCGGAGCTCGGGGACGCCGCCGTTGGGCCCGTAGCGGGTGTCGTCGGCCGCCCACGCCGCCCGGGCCGCCTCGATGATGTGCGGCGCGGTCGGCACGTCGGGCTCGCCCACCGCGAGGAGCGTCACGCCGTCGAGCCGCAGCGCGATCTCGAACAGGTGGCGGATGCCCGAGGGCGGCACCGCGGAGAGGTGATCGGCGAGACGGGGCACCGGCGTCACGTTACCGGCGGGCCCGGACCGCGAGACGCCACGGCGGTCCGCCTCCCCCGGCGTGTCGCCCCGGCGGCCCCGACCCGGACGGCACCGCACCCGCGGGCGCGGCGCGGTTGAAGGGTGACGACGGGTGCGCTAAAGTTCCTTGTTGGCTTGCGCTCCCCCTCCGGACACCCGGCAGGCGTGGAGTGATCAGAAGCCGGCGACCTCCAGTCGCACCGCAGGGCGTTCAGACGCCCGCGGAAGGGGCACTCCGTCGAGTAGCCGGCTGCACACACGCACATCCGAGAAGAAGGTAATCCACGTGGCAAACATCAAGTCGCAGATCAAGCGCAACCTCACCAACAAGAAGGCGAACGAGCGCAACAAGGCCGTCAAGAGCGAGCTGAAGACCGCCATCCGCTCGGTCCACACCGCCATCGCCGCCGGCGACACCGAGAAGGCCGGTACCGCCCTCGCCTTCGCCGCCAAGAAGCTCGACAAGGCCGCCAGCAAGGGCGTCATCCACAAGAACCAGGCCGCGAACCGCAAGTCGGCCATCGCGAAGCAGGTCGCCGCGCTGTAATACTGCGCGAAGCGGAAACGACGAAGGGTCCGGCCATTGGCCGGGCCCTTCGTCGTTTCCGCTTCGCGGTCGACGGGCTCCTCGTGCCTCGTCGCCCGTCGCGCAGTCGGCTTCCGCGCTTGGTTGCGGTGGGAGGAGCGGGTTTCGTTCCGGGTACGACGATCCGCTCGCACGCGGATCGCCGGTGACCCTGCGAGGGCATCGTCCGGCTCGCGATCGGCTGCGGCCCGGTCGGCTACCGCGGAGGGTCGCGGGGGGAGGAGCGGAGAGCGTTTCGGGGTACGACGATCCGCTGACACGCGGATCGCCGGTGAGCTGTGCCGTCTTCGACGGGCTCCTCGTTCCTCGTCGGCCGTCGCGCGGTCGGCTCACAGGGGTGGTCGCTGTGGGAGGAGCGGGGAGCGTTCCGGGTACGACGATCCGCTCGCACGCGGATCGCCGGTGACCCTGCGGGGTCGTCGTCCGACTCTTCGTCGGCCGCGGTGCGACCCTGCGAGGGGAGGTGATCCCCTCACTGCTGGTCGAGCGGCCGCGGAGCGGCGTACCGAGAACCGCCGGGGACGAGGTCGGTGCGGATCGCGGGAGCAGGGCCTTTCGGGCGGGTCAGAGGCCCCGGGCGGAGACGACGGAGACCATGCGCTCGAGGGCGTAGACGGGGTCGCGGGTGGCGCCCTTCACGTTCGCGTCGGCGTCGGCGACCGTCAGGATCGCGGTGCCGAGGCCCTCGCCGGTCCAGCCCTGCAGGTCGCGCCGGGCCCGGTCCACCTGCCACGGAGCGAGGCCCAGACGCGAGGCGACTTGGCCCGAGCCCTCGCGCGAGCCGGCGACCTTCGCCATGGTCCGCAGCTTGCTCGCGAACGCGGCGACGATCGGTACCGGGTCGGCACCGGAGGCGAGGGCGTGGCGGAGCCCGAGCAGCGCCTCGCCGTGACGGCCCGCGATCGCCGAGTCGGCGACGGTGAAGGCCGTGGTCTCGACGCGGCCGCCGTAGTACTTCGCGACGGTCGCCTCGGTGATCTCGCCGGTGACGTCGGACAGCAGCTGCTGGCACGCCGACGCGAGCTCGTCGAGGTCGTCGGAGAAGGCAGACACCAGGGCTCGGACGGCACCGGTGGTCGCCGTGCGGCCGGCGGTGCGGAACTCGGCGATCGCGAAGTCGACCTTGTCGCTCTCGCGCTTGAGCTCGGCGCAGACGATCTCGATGCCGCCGCCCGTGCCCGAGCGGATGGCGTCGAGGAGCTTCTTGCCCCGGTTGCCGCCGCCGTGGCGGAGCACCAGGGTCGCCCCGTCCGCGGGCGCCGAGAGGTAGTCGAGGGTCTCGAGGAGGAACGCGTCCGTGCACTTCTCGACGTTCGAGACGCGGATGAAGCGGGGCTCATCGAAGAGGGACGGGCTCGCGAGCGTCAGCAGCTCCCCCGGCGCGTAGCCGCCGGCGTCGATGTCGCTGACCTCGAGGCTCGGATCCTCGGCCCGGAGGAACTCACGGAGGAAGCGCAGCGCGCGGTCGGCGAGGAACTGCTCCGGGCCGGTGATCAGCACGATCGGCGCCGGCCGGGTCTGGTTCCAGGCGAGCTGCGGGATCGCCGCCTTCGAGGGCGCTGCCTTCGCGCGCGCCGGGGCCCTGCCTGCCATGCCGTGTCCTTCCGTGCCGCGCCCGTCCGAGCGCCCTCCACCCTACGGCCCGCTCACGGCGCCCCGAGGCCGCCGCGGGAGCCGTCGCGCCGCTCACCCAGACCGCGATCCCGTCGCTGCGGGACGCGAGCACGACCGTACCCTCGACATCCGACCTCAGCTCCTCGACCCCGCGCTCGGCCAGCAGAGCGAGGAGCGACGGATTCGGATGACCGTAGTCGTTCTCCGCCCCGACGGAGATCAGCCCGACGCTCGCGCCGAGCGCGTCGTAGAGGGCGGGCGACTGGTCGGCGGAGCCGTGATGCGCGACCTTGACGACGTCGACCCGGCCGACCGGCAGCCGGGAGACGCGCCCCTGCTCCTGCTCGCCGAGGTCGCCCAGGAGCGCGACGGAGAGCGGGCCGCCGCGGGCGTCCGGGCCGATGTCGACCCGGAGGGTCACGCTCGCCTCGTTCCCCCGCAGCGCGCTCCGCCGCTCCGGCCACTCGACCCGCCAGCGCAGCGAGCCGAGCGCGCCGCTGTCGCCGCGGACCGCCTCCTGCACGGCGACCCCCGCGCCGGTGAGCGCCGCCCGGTCGCGCTCGTCGTCGCGGCCCGCGGCGGGCCCGACGAGCGCGGCGTCGGTCCGTCCGAGGACGGCCTGGAGCCCGCCGACGTGGTCGAGGTCGTAGTGAGTGAGCACCAGCAGCGGGATCCGGTCCACTCCCATCAGGCGGAGGCAGGCCTCGAGCGGTGCGGGCTCGGGCCCCGTGTCGACGAGCAGCACGCCCGCGTCTCCGCGGAGGAGGACCGCGTCGCCCTGCCCGACGTCGCACATCGCGACACGCCAGTCCTCGGGAACCGAGGCGGCGCGGAGGAGCGGCGTGGCGACGGTGGTGCCGCCGGCGGCGGCGATCGCGCACGCCAGCCCGACGGCGGCGACCCGGCGCACCCGCGCGAGCCGCGGCGACTGCGTGACCAGCACGAGGGCGAGCAGGGTCAGCACGGTGAGCGTGAGCGCTCCTCCTACTCCGGGCCACCAGGCGATCCTCGGGGCGGGCCACGAGTCGACGGCGCGGGCGATCGAGGCGATCCACCAGGCGGGGACGGCGGCGAGCCGGATCGCAGCGTCGGCGGCTCCGGGCCACCAGGGGGCGAGCAGGCAGCCGATGAGCCCGAGCCCGGTCGCGGCGGGTGCCGCGGGCTCGGCGAGCAGGTTGGCGAGCACTCCGTACACCGGCACCGACGGGTCCACGAGCAGCAGCACGGGCTGGCAGGCGAGCTGCGCCGCGGTCGGCACCGCGAGCAGCAGGGCGAGAGGCCGGGGCAGCACTCGACCGAGAGCGCCCGCGATCGGCTCGGCGAGCAGCAGGAGTCCGGCGGTGGCGAGGACGGACAGCACGAAGCCGAGCCTCCCTGCGATCGAGGGGTCGGCGGCCACGAGCACGACGACGGTCGCGAGCAGGGCGGGCACGGCCGCTCCGGAGCGACGCCCGAGCCGCGCGAGGAGGACCACCGTCGCCATCACGGCGGCCCGCACCACGCTCGGCTCGGGGGTCACCAGCACCACGAAGCCGGCGAGCAGGGCGAGGGCGGCGACGGTCCGGAGGCGGCGCCCGGCGCCGAGGAGCGCCGCGATCGTCCAGCCGGCGACGACCACCACGGCGCAGTTGGCGCCCGAGACGGCGGTCAGGTGGGTGAGCGACGCGGTGCGCATCGCCTCCTCGAGCCCCGCGTCGAGCGCGGACGTGTCGCCGGTCGCGAGGCCCGGCAGCAGCCCCGCCACGTCGCCGCCGACCAGCGCCGCGCGTTCGAGGAAGCGCGAGCGCAGCACCTCCGCGACGGCCGCCGCTCCCCCGGGACCGCGCCGGTCCTGAACGGACGCCGCCCTCAGCATCGTCGCCTCGCCGACGGGCGCCTCCTGCGCCGCAGCACGCGTCTCCAGGTCGAGCTCGGCGCCCACCGGCAGCCGACCGCCGGGATCGGCGAGCAGCACGCGGACGGGGGCCGCGGTCGACGCGTCTCCCACCCGCAGCGCCGTCGCGTCGAACCACACTCCCCCGGTCGCGAGCGGTCGGGCACCCGTGTCGACGCGCACGGTGACCGGGGTGAGGGCGCGATCCTCCTGTGCCTCCCGCAGCGACGCCGGGTGGTCACCGGGCGCCGCGGCGACGACGGAGGTGAGGGCGAGGGCGGCACCCGCGCCCCCGACGAGCACCGCTCCGACCAGCCGCCCGCCGAGGCCGCGCCGGAGCAGGACGCACGCCGCCCCGAGCAGCACCCAGCCCGCGGCGCACCACGAGAGGCCCCCGTCGAGCACTGCCGCGACCGGCAGCATCCCGGCCGCCCACGCGGTGGTCCAGGCGGCCACCGCTGCCGGCAGGAGCCGCAGGTCCGCCGCCCGCACGCTCCTCACGGCGCGACCTGGTCGCGGAACGCGGCGAGCGTCTTCTCGCCGATCCCGGGGACCTCGAGCAGCTGGTCGACGGAGGAGAACGGGCCGTTCGCCTCCCGGTGGGCGACGATCTTCTTCGCGGTCGCCGGGCCGATCTCGGGCAGCTCCTCCAGCTGGGCCGCCGTCGCCGTGCTCAGGCTCAGCACGGATCCGGCGGCGGAGGCTCCTCCTGGAGCGGCCCCGCCCGGAGCCGCTCCCGCCGCGGCCGGCGCCGCTCCCACGGCCGGCACGACGATCTGCTCGCCGTCCACGAGCCTCCGGGCCAGGTTGACCGCCGCGCGCTCCGCCGACTCCTGGAACCCTCCGGCGGCGGCGACCGCGTCCGCCACCCGCGCCTCCGGCGACAGGACGTACAGCCCCGGAGAGGCGACCTCGCCGGCCACGTGAACGTACAGCGACTCGACCGCCGCAGCAGCGGGCGCGCTCGTCGACACGGCGGGCTCCAGGACCCGCTCATGACCGCTCGACCGCGCTCCCGCGAGCAGCACCGCGACCACCGCGGCGCCGATGACGAGCACGACCGCCGCTCCCACTCCCACGCGCCAGCGCGGGCGGGCGCGGCGGGGCCGCAGCAGCGCCGTCAACTGCTCGTCGTCCGTCCCGCTGGTCTCTGGCATCCGCCGACGGTAGGACCCGCGTCACCGCCCGGCGCGGCCGCCGACACCGATCCGGGGACAGCCCGCCGGATCGCCTCCCTGTGGAGGAGAGAGCAGCACCGGCGCAGGACGGACGACGGGGCCCCTCCTGCGAGAGAAGGAGCCCCGTCGGGACGGATCGGTGGCTAGACCGCCTTCGTCACCAGGTTCACCAGGCGCGGCGCCCGCACGATCGCCTTCACGACCTCGCGGCCGACGAGAGCCCGGGCGACGCCGGCCGTGGCCCGCGCCTTCTCCTCGAGCTCGTCGGAGGAGATCTTCGGCGAGACCTCGAGCCGGTCGCGGACCTTGCCGTCGACCTGCAGGATCGCCGTGACCTTCTCCTCGACCAGCAGCGACGGGTCGGCCTTGCGCCACAGCGCGTGCGCGACGGTGCCCTCGTAGCCCAGACGGTGCCACATGTCCTCGGCCGTGTACGGCGCGAACAGGTTGAGAGCCATCGCGACCACCTCGACCGCCTCGCGGACCGCGGGGTCCCCGGCCCCGGCGCCCGAGTCGACGACCTTGCGGGTCGCGTTGACGAGCTCCATCAGCCGCGCGACCACGACGTTGAACTTGAACGCCTCGATCAGCGACGGGGACTCCGCGAGGAAGCGGTGGGTCTGGCGGCGCAGAGCCGCGTCGCCCGACTTCCACTCGACGTCGGGCCTCGAGGTGACGTCCTTCGCCAGGCGCCAGGCGCGGGCGAGGAACTTCGCGCTGCCGCCGGGCGAGACGTCGGCCCAGTCGATGTCGTCCTCGGGCGGGCCGGCGAACGCCATCGTCAGGCGCACGGCGTCGACGCCGAACTCGTCCAGCTGGTCCGAGAGGCGGACGATGTTGCCCTTCGACTTCGACATCGCCGCGCCGTCCATCTGCACCATGCCCTGGTTCAGCAGCGCCGTGAACGGCTCCGTGAACGACACGTAGCCCAGGTCGAACAGCACCTTGGTGATGAAGCGCGCGTACAGCAGGTGCAGGATCGCGTGCGTCACGCCCCCGACGTACTGGTCGACGGGCGCCCACTTCTCGGCGAGCTTCGGATCGAAGGCCTGCGTGTCGTCCTTCGGCGAGAGGAAGCGGAGGAAGTACCACGAGGAGTCGACGAAGGTGTCCATCGTGTCCGGGTCGCGGCGCGCGGGCGAGCCGTCCACCGGGTGCGGCACGTTCACCCAGTCCTCCGCCGCTCCGAGCGGCGACGATCCCTTCGGCTGCAGGTCGAGGCCGTCGGTGGAGGGCAGGACGACGGGCAGCTGGTCCTCGGGCACCGGCACGAGCTCGCCGTCGGCTCCGTGGATGATCGGGATGGGGGTGCCCCAGTAGCGCTGGCGCGAGATCAGCCAGTCGCGCAGGCGGTAGTTCTTGGCCGAGCGGCCGCGGCCGCGCTCCTCGAGCATCCTGATGACGCGCTCGATGGCGGTGCGCTTGGAGAGCCCGTCGAGCGGCCCGGAGTTGATCAGGCGGCCGTCGCCGGTCAGCGCCTCCCCGGTGGTGGCGGGGTCGAGCGAGTACTCCTTCTCGAGCGCGGCCAGCTCCTCCGGGTCCTCCGGGATGACCGGGATCGCCCCGGTGACGGACGCGTTGGTGTCGACGACCACGCGCACGGGCAGGTCGAAGGCGCGGGCGAAGTCGAGGTCGCGCTGGTCGTGCGCGGGCACGGCCATGACGGCTCCGTGGCCGTAGTCGGAGAGGACGTAGTCGGCGGCCCAGATCGGCAGCCGCTCGCCGTTCACGGGGTTCACCGCGTAGCGGCCGAGGAACACGCCGGTCTTGGGGCGGTCGGCGGTCAGGCGCTCGATCTCGCTCGACTTCTGCACCGTCTCGAGGTAGCTGCGGAACGCGTCGCGGATCGCGGGCTCGGAGCCCTCGACCAGCTCGGAGGCGAGATCGGAGTCGGGCGCGACGACCATGAAGGTCGCCCCGTAGAGCGTGTCGGGGCGCGTGGTGAAGACGGTGACGCGTTCGTCACGGCCCTCGATCTCGAACTCGACGTCGGCGCCGATGGAGCGGCCGATCCAGTTGCGCTGCATAGCGATGACCTTCGACGGCCAGGAGCCCTCGAGCTGGTTCAGGTCGTCGAGCAGCCGGTCGGCGTAGTCGGTGATCTTGAAGTACCACTGCGTGAGCTTCTTCTTGACCACGACCGCGCCGGAGCGCTCGGAGGTGCCGTCCGCCAGGACCTGCTCGTTCGCCAGGACCGTCTGGTCCACCGGGTCCCAGTTGACCCAGCTGTCCTTGCGGTAGGCGAGGCCCTTCTCGTACATCTTGAGGAACAGCCACTGGTTCCACTTGTAGTACTCGGGGTCGGAGGTGTGCAGCACGCGGTCCCAGTCGAAGGACGCGGCGTAGCGCTTCATCGAGCGCTTCTGCTGCTCGATGTTGTCGTAGGTCCAGGTGACCGGGTTCAGCCCGCGCTTGATGGCGGCGTTCTCGGCGGGCAGGCCGAAGCTGTCCCAGCCGATCGGGTGGAGGACGTTGAAGCCCTGCTGGCGCCAGTAGCGCGCGATCACGTCTCCGAGCGCGTACGCCTCGGCGTGGCCCATGTGCAGGTCGCCCGAGGGGTACGGGAACATGTCGAGCACGTACTTGCGGGGGCGCTTGTCGTCGGGGTCGTCCGTCGCGAACGGGCGCGTCTCCTCCCAGATCGGGAGCCACTTCTCCTGGAGCGCTCGGAAGTCGTAGCGCTCCTCGTCGCTCGCGCCGGTCTGCCGGGAGGTGTCTTCTGCCACAGGTGCTTCTCACTTCTGAAGGAGGGGGAGAACGCGCACGCGTGGGCGGCTGCGTTCGACCATCAACCCTACTGGCCCCGCGCGCACGGCAGACGAACGCGGCGCCCGCTCACTCCTCGGCGGCGCCCAGCACCGCGAGGAGCGCCCGCGCCTTCAGCCGCGTCTCCTCGACCTCCTCCTCCGGCACCGAGAGGGCGGTGATGCCGCCGCCGGTCCCCAGGCGGGCGCGCTCGCCGTCGAGCACGAGGGTGCGGATGGTCATCGCGAGGTCCAGCGAGCCGTCCGAGCCCAGGCGGCCGAAGGCGCCGGAGTAAACGCCGCGGGGACCGCCCTCCCACTCCCGCAGCAGCTCCACCGCCCGGCGCTTGGGCGCTCCCGTCATCGAGCCGGCCGGGAAGAGGGCTGCGATCAGCTCGGCGATCCCGACGCCCGGCGCGCGGCGGGCCGAGACCTCGCTGACCAGCTGGTGGACGTGCGGGTAGCTCTCCACCTCGAGCAGGCGGTCGACGACGACGGAGCCGGGGGCGGCGATCCGGGCGAGGTCGTTGCGGACGAGGTCCACGATCATCACGTTCTCGGCCCGCTCCTTCACGCTCGAGACGAGCTCGTCCCGGAGCGCGCGGTCCTCGTCGGCGTCCCGGCCCCGGGGGCGCGTGCCCTTGATGGGATGCGTGGCGACGCGTCCGTCGGCCCCGCCGGTGAGGAACCGCTCGGGCGAGGCGCTGACGAGCGCGAGCGGGCCGAGGCGGATCAGCCCGCCGTGATGGCTCGGGCTGGAGCGGCGGAGGCGACGGTACGCCTCGACCGGATCGAACCGGCCCTCGACGACGATCTCGTCGGTGAGGCAGAGCTGGTAGGCGTCGCCCGCGCGGATGGCCTCCTGGCAGCGGCCGATCAGCGCCGTGTACTCGGCGGCGGAGTGGCGGCGGACCGGGTCGCCGGCGGGCTCGGGATCCGCGGGGTCCGCGGGTGCGGGCGCGCCGACGAGCTCGAGCAGGCGCGCGGTGAGGTCCTGCGCGTCGCCCGTGGCGACCAGGCGGACGGTCCGGGCCCCGTGGTCGAACTCGAGCACGGTGTCGCCCCGGAGCAGGGCGAGGGCCGGCGGATCCGCGGGGCCGGTCGGCGCCGAGGGCAGGGAGACGGAGGCGGCTCCCGCCTCGTAGGAGATCCAGCCGTAGCGGCCGAGCGCGCGGTCGCCCGCGGGGGCCTCGTCGTCGACCGCGGCGAGCGCCGCCGCCACGTCGCCGCCGGCCTCGACGAGGAGCACGTCCCCGCGGGCGCACGCGCCGAGGTAGGAGCGGCCGCTCGTCGCTCCGAGGCCCGAGTCGAGCCAGAACGACGCCTCGGCCGTGGCGAACAGGGCGTGGTGCGCGAGCTCCGGATCGACCCAGGGCAGCTCGATCGAGCGGACGTGCCGATCCTCCGAGACCACTGGGCTAGCGTAGGCGGTCGTGGACGGCGAGCAGGTTCGGGAGTGGGACGGGCGGGCCCTGACGAGCGTTCCCGAGCCGCCCGGCACCTCCCTGGACGCGGCCGACTCCTGGCTGGTGGACGAGGGACGCGTCCGCGGGCTCGACCTGCACCGCGAGCGGTTCGCCGCCTCCGTCGCTTCGGCGGGCGGGCACCCGGACGTCGAGCCTTTCCTCCACGCCGCGATCGCCGCCCTGCCCCGCGAGGGCCGCTCCTTCCCCCGCGTCGAGCTCTCGGGAGGCGCCCTGCGGCTCCGGCTGCGATCCGCCCCGCCGACGACCCGCTCGGTGGTGCTGTGGACGAGCCCCGTGGATCCGCGCCGGACACCGTCCTGGAAGGGCCCGGACATCGCTCGTCTCGCCCTCCTGCGCACGCGCGCGCACGCCGCGGGAGCGGACGAGGCCGTGCTGCTCGACGCCGAGGGCGCCGTCATCGACGGAGCGAGCAGCGCGATCCTGTGGTGGCTGGGCGACGCGCTGGTCGTCCCTCCGGCGACGAGCACCCGCGTGCGCAGCGTGACGGCTCGGACCGTCTCGGTGCTCGCCGGCGCGCTCGGCGTGGACGTGATCGAGGCCCCGGCCGAGCCGGAGTCGCTGGAGGGCCGTGAGGTCTGGACGGCCAACGCCCTGCACGGTCTCCGGCTGGCGACCGCCTGGGTGGACGGACCGGCGCTCGCCGCGGAGCCGGGCCGCCTGGACGCCTGGCGGAAGCGGCTGGACGCTCTCAGGCGGCCTCTCCCGGCGCTCTGACCCGCGGAGGACCTCAGCTCCCGCGCGTCCCCCAGACGGAGGGCCCCCGTTCCGGTCGCACTCGTGCGTCCGCCGTGCGAGCATCGAGTACCCCCTCTTCCGGCCCCCGCCGGCCACTCGAGAAAGTCCTGCGATGACGCGTTCCCCCTCCCCCCGCCCCCTCGCCTCCGGGCTGATCGCGCTCGTCGCGACCGGTGCCCTGCTCTTCGGCGCGACCCCGGCTCTCGCCGCGGAGAACCCGCAGAAGCCCCTCTCCTCCTCCGAGGAGGCGCCGACCGGCCTCGCCCCCGCGAGCGAGTCGCCCGAGGCCGCCCAGCAGACCGCCCGCGCGGCCGTCAGCCACTACAACGCCCTCGTCGGCGGCGAGGAGCTGGCCGCCGGACAGCGGATCGTCTCGGGCACGAACGGCTACTCGTTCCGGATGCAGACCGACGGCAACGCCGTGGTCTACGACCCGCAGGGCCGCCCCACCTTCGCCACGAACACCCAGGGCCGCGGCGACCACCTGGTCATGCAGCCCGACGGCAACATGGTCGTCTACTCCGCCAAGGGCGGCCCCGTGTGGAGCACGAACACGATCAACGAGGCGGGAGCCTCGGTGATCATGCAGCCCGACGGCAACCTCGTCGTCTACCGCGAGAACGGCTCGCCCGCCTGGGCGAGCAGCGTCCGCCGCGTCATCGCCGAGCCGGTGACCGACACGCTGTTCACGGAGCAGACCCTCCGCCCCGTCCACCAGCTCACCTCCGCCGACGGCCGCTTCAGCGCCGTCATGCAGAACGACGGCAACTTCGTCGGCTACGGCCCCCAGGGCGCCGTCTGGGGCACCGGCACCGGCGGCTCCGGCAACCGCATCACCATGCAGAAGGACGGCAACGCCGTCATCTACGGCTCCGACGGCTCCGTCAAGTGGTTCTCGGGCACGCGCGGCAAGGACCTCCGCCTGGGCATCAACAACGCCGGCTCGCTGATCATCGTGAACCCGTCCGACGACGTGATCTGGACCAGCCAGGCCGCGTTCCCCTCGACCACGCTCTACGCGGCGAACTCGCTCGAGGCGGGCAGCTTCCTCCGCTCCGCGAACGGCGTCTACCGAGCGGTGATGCAGGCGGACGGCAACTTCGTCGTCTACGGCAAGAACGGCCCGATCTGGGCGTCGAAGACCACCCGCGCAGGCGGCTTCTTCGCCCTCGACACCAGCGGGCAGATCGCCGTGGGCACCGAGACGACGAGCGGATGGTCGGTCGTCCCGCCCGCCGCATCGGTCGGCCCCTACAAGCTCGTCATGCAGGACGACGGCAACCTCGTCGAGTACGACAGCCGCCGCGCGGTCTGGGCCAGCCGCGGCTGACGCCCCTCCGCCACGACGCCCCCTGGTCCCCGGACCGGGGGGCGTCGTCGTCTCCCCCGCCGTGGGACGATTTCCCCGACCCCGCCGCCCTCCCCGACAGGACCCCTGCGATGACGCACCTCCCCTCCGGCCGCTCCCTGACCGCCTCCGTCGCGGCGCTCGCCGCCACGAGCGCGCTCCTGCTGGGCTCGCTGCCCGCCGCCGCGGTCGAGGCCCCGCCCTCGGCGTCCTCCGCCGTCGCCTCCGCCGCGGTCCTCCGCGCCGGCGAGCAGCTCGCGCGCGGCGAGCGCCTGGTGTCCCCCGACGGCGCTTCCTCCCTCGTGATGCAGACCGACGGCAACGCCGTGGTCTACGCCGCCGGCGGCCGTCCCACCTGGGCCTCGGGCACGCAGGGGCGCGGCGACAGCCTGCGGATGCAGGATGACGGCAACCTCGTCGTGTACGCCGCGGACGGACGCCCGGTCTGGGCGAGCGGCACGGTGGCCGACCCCGGCGGCGAGCTGCGGATGCAGGACGACGGCAATCTCGTGATCTACCGCCGCAGCGGCTCGGCCGCCTGGGCCAGCAGCATCGGCGGCCGGATCGACGAGCCGCGCACCGACACCCTCCGCCGCGGCAGCACCCTCTACGCGGGGAACCGGCTCGCCACCCCGGGAGGCACCACGGCGGTGATGCAGGCGGACGGCAACCTCGTCGTCTACGGGCAGGGCGGGGCTCTCTGGGCGAGCGGCACCCGCGGCCGGGGCAACGTCCTCCGGATGCAGGACGACGGGAACGCCGTGGTCTACACCGCGGACGGCGCGCCCGTCTGGGCCTCGGACACGTCCGGCGAGCCGGGCGCCACGATGGTCCTCCGCGAGGGCGATCTCCGGATCGCGGACGACTCCGGCGTCCTCTGGAGCAGTGCCGCGCTCGTCGTGCGCGACTCGCTCTCCCCGAGCGGCCTCGTCGTCGCGGGCACGCGGCTGACCTCGGCGAGCGGGCAGTGGCGGGCTGAGATGCAGCGCGACGGCAACTTCGTCGTCTACGGGCCGAACGGCGCGGACTGGGCGACGAACACCTCCTCCGCCTCCGGTGCCGCCTTCTCGATGAGCTCCGAGGGCCGGCTCGACGTGGCCGACTCCCGGATCCTCTGGCTGCGGTTCCCGAGGATCTCCTTCGGCATCGGCCAGAGCGGCGTCGTCGCGCCCTACCGCCTCGTGCTGCAGGACGACGGCCGCCTCGTCGAGTACGACGGCATCGGACGGGCCGTCTGGGCCAGCCGGGGCTGACGCGCGACGCATGATGGAGGGGTGAGCGACCCCGGCGACTTCATCCGCTCGGCCCTGGAGTACGAGGGCGACGTCTGGCGCGCGCAGGACGTGCGCGAGCGCCTGGGAGCAGGGCTCGACTCGACGGGCGCCTCGGTCGGGGCGGTCCGCGGCACCGTCCGCGACGCGCTGAGGAAGTTCCGCTCGCTCGAGCACGACGACGTGACCGCCCTCTCCTCCGAGCTGTGGGAGCCGGCGGTGTTCGAGCCGCGGCTGGCGGCCGTCGTGCTGCTGCAGTCCCGAGCCGAGTGGCTGCGCGGCTCCGACCTCACCCGGCTCGAGGGCTTCGTCCGCGACTCCCGCGTGGACGAGCTGAGCGACCCGCTGGCCCGCGACGTCGTCGCTCCGCTCCTGGCAGGGCTGCTTGGTGCGGCGCGGACCCGGGCGGACGCGGTCCTCGACCGCTGGGAGGCGGAGGGCGGGCGCCTGGCGCGCGCGGCCGCCCTGGCGCGGGCCTCGGTCCCGACGGAGCACGGCTGAACGGCCGCTCGGACCGACCGCCCCGCGGAGCCGGACGCCTGCTCAGGCGGCCCGGTACTCCTGAGCCGCCGTGCCGTCCGCCACCCGGATCCGCGTGTCGAACTCCAGGCCCGGATCGACCCGGTGCGCGATCAGGACCACCGTCCGCCCCTCGGCGGCGCGGAGCAGATCCCCGAGCAGGGCGTCGGCCACGGGAGCGTCCACCGACGCCGTCGGCTCGTCCAGCACCAGGACGCGGAAATCGGCCAGGAGTGCGCGTGCGAGGGCGATCCGCTGAGCCTGACCGCCCGAGACGAGCGAGCCCCGCTCCCCCACCCGCGCGTCGAGCCCGCCGCGTGCAGCGACCCAGGGCCCGAGCCCGACCCGCTCGAGCACCGCCTCGAGCACGGCGCCATCGGCCTCGGGCCGCGCGAAGAGGAGGTTCTGCCGGATCGTGTCGTCGAAGAGGTACGGCTGCTGCTCCACGAGCCCGACCCGCTTCCGCACCTCCGCCTGCGGCAGCGTGCGCGCCTCGACTCCGCCCAGGAGGTAGCTGCCGGAGTGGTCGAGGAAGCGCACCAGAGCGTGCGCGAGCGTGGTCTTCCCGGACCCGCTGCCGCCGGTGACGAGGACGCGCGCACCCTCCGGCAGGTCGAGCGAGACGCCCCGCAGCGCGGGCGTGTGCGCGCCGGGCCAGCTCACCGACAGGTCGCGCAGGACGATGCCGTCGCCCCGGGGAGCCGGGGCGTCCGGGTCCACGTCCGCGTCGGTCGCGAGCGCCGGCGACGCCGCCTCGGCGTCCAGATCGGCCAGGCGCTGAGCGCTCGAGAGCGCGGTGCGCGCCGCCTGCACGGCGAGCGGCGCGGCGGCGGCGACCTCGAAGACCGCGAGCGGCACGAGCGCGACGACTCCCAGCGCCGGACCGCCGAGGTCGCCGATCGCCGGGATCCCGAGCGCGAGGCCCGCCCAGACCGCACCGCCCGAGCAGAGGGCGAGGACGGCCGCGGCCAGTCCGGCGGAGGCCGCCCGCCGACGCGCCGCCCGGGCGAGCGACTCCTCCGCGCGTGCCACGTCCGCCAGAGCGTCACCCGCCGCATCGAAGGCGATGAGCACGTCGAGGCGGGTGACCAGCAGGTTGAGGCGCTCGGCCAGCTCCCCGCGCAACGGCGCCAGCTCGCGGTCCGCCTGCGCGGAGAGCCGGCCGGCGCCCAGGGCCCCACCGGCGAAGGCGAGGACCAGCAGCGCCAGCAGCACGGCGCCCATCGCCGGCAGGAGCAGCCAGACGCCGACCACGGAGACCGCAGCGACCAGCGCCGCGACAACCAGCGGCTGCACGACGCGCAGCGGCACGTCCTGCTGGGCGTCGACGTCCGCCACCACCCGGGAGACCAGGTCGCCGCGGCGCACGCGGCCCAGCCCGTCCGGCGCGACCGGCACCAGGCGCTCGTAGACGCCCGCCCGGAGCTCCGCGAGCGCGCGGAAGGCGGCGTCGTGGCCGGTCAGCCGCTCGAGGTAGCGGAAGAAGGCCCGCGCCAGCGCGAAGGCCCGCACGCCCACGACGGCCATGGAGAGGAACAGGATCGGCGGCTGCTCGGCCGCGCGGACGATCAGCCAGGCGGAGCAGGCCAGCAGCGCCACGACGGCGGAGGAGGAGAGCAGCCCGAAGGACAGACCCGGCAGGAAGCGGCGCGGCCCGGGCATCGCGGCGCGGAGGACGTCGGATCGGTTCACCTCGCGACCGCCTCCGCCGGCGCCAGGGCGATCACGGCGTCGGCCGCCGCGACGGTCGCGGGCCGGTGGCTGGCGACGACGACGATCGTCCCGCTCTCCGCCAGCGACCTGAGTCCGGCGAGCAGCGCCCGCTCGGACTCCTCGTCGAGGGCCGCGGTCGGCTCGTCCAGGGCCAGCACCGCGCACCCGCGCTCGAGCAGGCGGTGCACGGCGCGGGCGACGGCGACGCGGGCGCTCTGCCCGCCCGAGAGGCCCGTCCCCTCGGCGTCGAGCCGGCGCTCGGGGTCCACGTCGACCGCGGCGATCGCCAGGGCCCGCCGCACGCGCTCGGGGTCCGGCGAGAGTGCTCCGAGCCCGACGGCGGAGGCGACGCTCCCCGGGAGCAGGTCGGGCCGCTGGCCCGCCCAGGCGAGCGTCGACCGCAGATCCGCGACCGGCGACCCGCCGAGCAGCAGCGTGCCCGAGAAGGGCACGAAGCCCGCGAGCGCGGCGAGCAGCGTCGACTTCCCGGACCCGCTGGGCCCGGTCACCACGGTGATCGACCCGACGGGGAGCACCGCGTCGACAGGAGCGAGCGCCCGCCCGCGTCCGTCGTCGACCGCGAGACCCCGCAGCTCGAGCGCCCCCGTCGCCGCCGGGGCCTTCCCGCGAGCGGGCAGGGCCGCCGCGCGCTCGAGGACGGCGAAGGCGCGGTCCGCCGCCTGCACCCCGTCCGCCGCCGCATGGAACTCGGCACCGACCTGGCGCACCGGCAGGAACACGTCCGGCGCCAGCACCAGGACGAACAGCCCGACGGCCAGCCCCAGCGAGCCGTCGACGAGCCGCAGCCCGATCGAGACGGCGACCAGCGCGACCGAGAGCGAGCCGGCGAGCTCCAGCACGAAGCCGCTGACGAAGGTCACCCGCAGCACCTTCATCGTGTGCACGCGGTAGTCCTCGGTCAGCGCGCGGATCCGCGTCGCCTGCCGCTCGGCCCGCCCGAAGATCTTGAGTGTTGCGAGGCCGCCGACGGTGTCGACGAAGCCGGACGCGAGCGCCTGCAGCCGCTCCCACTGCCGCGCCTGCACGGCCTGGGTCGCCCAGCCGATCAGCACCATGAACACCGGGATGAGCGGCAGGGTCACCACCAGGAACACCGCGCTGAGCGGATCGGCGAGGAAGACCACGAGTGTCAGGAGCGGCGTCGCCACCGCGGTGGCGATCAGCTGCGGGAGGTAGCGGGCGAAGTAGCCGTCGAGGGAGTCCAGTCCGCCGCCCAGCAGCGCGACGACCCCGCCCGAGCCCCCTTCGGAGCGGCCCGCCGGGCCGAGCTCGACCAGTGCGGCGAGGACCGCCTGCCGCAGCTGCGCCTTCGCTCCTGCTCCTCCGCGCACCGCGTTCACCTCGGTCGCCCAGGCGAGAGCCGCCCGCGCCGCGACGACCGCGAGCAGGGCGGCCAGCAGCGGCGCGAGATCGTCGGCGCTCCTCCCGTCGACCGCACCGGCCACCAGCTGCGCCACGAGCCACGCGAAGGCGACGATCGCCAAGGTCCTCGCCAGCGCGAGCACCCCGCCGAGCAGGAGGAACACGCGGGCCGCCCGGGCGTAGCGGAGCAGGCGCGGATCGAGGGGCTTCACGTCAGTGGGCGTCGACCGGGATGTGCGCGCGGCTGATGCGCTTGCGGAAGATCCAGTAGGTCCAGGCCTGGTAGCCGACGATGAGCGGCACGAACACCAGGGCGGTCCAACTCATGACCGTCAGCGTATAGGGCGTGCTGGAGGCGTTCTCGATCGTCAGCCCGTAGGCGGGGACGTTCGAGGCCGGCATCACCGCGGGGAACAGCGTCGCGAAGAGGGCGAGCACGGCGAGCGCGATGGTGCCGGCCAGCAGCGCGAAGGCGCGTCCCTCCCGGCCCCGCGTGATGGCGAGCCAGCCGCCGACGAGGGTCGCGGCCGCGCCCGCCGAGAGCGCCCAGGAGGCGGTGCTCCCCTGGCCGAGGTTGGTCCAGGCCAGGAAGACCGCGGCGACGACCACGGTGAGCAGCCCCGCGCGGGTCGCCAGGCGGCGCGCACGCTCGCGGATCTCCCCCTCCGTCTTCAGGGCGACGAAGACGACTCCGTGCGTGAAGAAGAGCAGGAGGGTCGTCGCTCCGCCCAGGAGCGCGTAGGGGTTCAGCAGGTCCAGGACGGTGCCGGTGAAGTTGTGGTCGGCGTCCATCGGGACGCCCTGCACGATGTTCGCGAAGGCCACGCCCCAGAGGAAGGCGGGCACCGCGGAGCCGACGACGATCATCGTGTCGAAGCGCCGCTTCCACTGTGCCTCCGGACGCTGGTGACGGTACTCGAACGAGACGCCGCGGGCGATCAGCGCGAGCAGGATGAGCAGAAGCGGCAGGTAGAACCCGCTGAAGAGCGTGGCGTACCACTCCGGGAACGCGGCGAACAGGGCGGCGCCGGCGACGATCACCCACGTCTCGTTGAGGTCCCACACCGGGCCGATCGTGTTGATCAGCACGCGGCGGTCGGTGTCGTCGCGCCCGAGGAACGGGAGCGACATGCCGACGCCGAAGTCGAACCCGTCGAGGACGAAGTAGCCGATGAAGAAGAACGCGACGATCCAGAACCAGAGAACGGCGAGATCCATGAGGGGTGCCTCCTAGTAAACGGTGCCGACGAGCTGCGGGCGACCGCTCTCCTCGTCGACCTCGGGAGCGTCGTCGGGGCCGGCCTGCGCGGCCCGCTTGATCAGGCGGAACTCGACCACGGCGAGCGTGCCGTAGATCGCGGTGAAGGCGAGCAGCGAGATCAGGACCTCGAGGCCGCTCACTCCGGGCGAGACTCCGTCGGCGGTCTTCAGCAGTCCGAACACGAGCCACGGCTGGCGGCCCATCTCGGTGAAGACCCAGCCCACGATCATCGCCATCAGCGGCAGCGGGGCGGCCCAGATCGCGACCTTCCACATCCACTGCTTCGGCTCGCGGCCCTTCCGGGTGAACCAGAGGCCGGCCGCGGCGATGCCGATGGCCAGGACGCCGAGGGCCATCATCCAGCGGAACGACCAGTAGGTGACCCAGATGATCGGCGTGTAGTCGCCGGGTCCGTAGACCTGGGTGTACTGCGCCTGGAGGTCGTTGATGCCTTCGACCGTGCCGGTGAAGGTGTGCGTCGAGAGGAAGGAGAGCAGGTAGGGGATGCGGATCGAGAACAGCTCGCTCGAGCCGTCCGGCGTGCCCCAGGTGAAGACGGAGAAGGAGGCGTCGACGCCCGTGGAGGTCCTGTAGAGCGCCTCCGCGGCCGCCATCTTCATCGGCTGCGTGTCGACCATCGCGAGGCCGAGCGAGTCGCCGGTGAACAGGGTCAGGCCGCCGCTGACGAGCATCATCCAGGCGCCGAACCTCAGCGCGGGGCGCATGGTCTCGAGGTGCTGGTTCCGCGAGAGGTGGTAGGCCGCGACGCTGATGATGACGGCGGCCGAGACCATGAAGCAGGCGAAGATCGTGTGCGGGAACGCGGCGAGAGCGACCTTGTTGGTGAGGAGCGCCCAGATGTCGGTGAGCTCCGCGCGGCCCTTGGTCTCGTTGATGCGGAAGCCGACCGGGTTCTGCATGAACGCGTTCGCGGCGATGATGAAGTAGGCCGAGAGCGTGGTGCCGAGCGTGGTCAGCCAGATGGTGGCCAGGTGCAGCTTCTCGGGCAGCTTGTCCCAGCCGAAGATCCAGAGGCCGATGAAGGTCGCCTCGAGGAAGAAGGCGAGCAGGCCCTCGAACGCCAGCGGGGCCCCGAAGACGTCGCCGACGAAGCGGGAGTAGTCGCTCCAGTTCATCCCGAACTGGAACTCCTGGACGATCCCGGTCACGACGCCCATCGCGAAGTTGATCAGGAAGAGCTTCCCGAAGAACTTCGTCAGCTGCAGGTAGTGCACCTTCCCGGTGCGCACCCAGCAGGTCTGGAAGATCGCGACGGTGAGCGCCATGCCGATCGTGAGCGGCACGAACAGGAAGTGGTAGATCGTCGTCAGACCGAACTGCCATCTCGACAGCAGGAGCGGGTCCAGGAGTTCGTTCACAGCTCCGAGAGTAGGTCGGCGGAAGGGGTCCGACGGCCTCCGATCCCAGTACTGGGGCGGATGTGCGGCCTTCCGCGAGCTCCTGGCGGCACCCTTTCCGGGGTGGCCCCGGACGCCCCTCCGAGCGCTCCCGCCGACCGGTCGCTCGACGTCGAGACAGTCCCTCTCGACGTCGAGGAAGTCCCCCGCGCGGCGACTGCCGAGCGGGGCTCGCCTCCGGCGGACCAGCCGCCGCCGGCCTCTCGACGCCGAGCGATCAGGCGGGCGACGGAGCGCTGAGACTTCCTCTCACGGGCCTTCAGCGGATTCCCAGGCGCACATCCGCGAGATCGGTTCTGGGAAACCGTTCAAGAGACTCCCGGGGCCGATGCCGAGGCGCCGTCGGCGGGCGCCCCGCGGTCAGCCGGCGTCGACGCGCGAGCGGGAGCCGGAGAACCAGGCGGGCGCCTGGAAGCCGTACTTCAGCACGGGCAGGTCGCGGGTGAGGCGCCAGTAGCCCAGTGCTGCCGCGACGCCTATCCCGCAGACCAGGAGCGGCACGACCGGCCCGATGACGTCGAGCCAGCGCTCTCCGTCGAAGAGCAGCAGGGCGCTCGTGGCGAGCGAGACGAAGAGGACGTGCACCACGTACACCGGGAGCGTGTTGCGGCCGATGAAGGTGATCCAGCCCGCGCCGCGCCGGTTCGAGAGGAAGCGGGCGACCACGAGCCCGGCGAGGACCGCCAGCACGCTCACCAGGACCAGCCCGATCGTCAGCAGCGGGAAGCGGGCGCGGACGGCGAGGATCACGCCGGCGAGCACGAGGAACAGCACGCCGAAGCCGACTCCGCTGAGGATCCCGCGGCGCTCCACGAACGCGATCACCGCGTTCCGCAGGTAGAGGCCGAGCAGGAAGAACATCAGGTAGCGGGCCATGCCGTCCCAGGCGATGTTCCCGGTGCCCTCGGAGGTGCTGGAGCGGACGGCGTACCAGACCACGGCGATCGCGGTCGCGATGCCGATCTGCACCCGCCAGTCGATCCGGCCCTGCGCGAGCTTGGCGGCCACGAAGAAGATCGTGAGCGCGTAGAGGAACCAGAGCCCGTTGTGCGGCATCACCGGCTGGAGGAGCAGCGCGAGCGGGTCGGACTCGTCGGTGCCGCCCGGGTTGGGCACCACCAGGAAGAAGAGGAACCGCACCACGGACCAGAGCAGGAAGGCCCAGACCAGCAGGCTCAGCCGCGAACGCCAGAGCTCCGGCCACGACCGGGTGAGCACGGAGCCGGCGAACAGCCCCGAGGCGAGGAAGAACAGCGGCATCCGGAAGGTGATGAGGAGGAGGTTGATCTCGTTCCACGAGTCGGGGGCGATCCCGGCCGTCGTGGTCCACTGCACGGAGTGGGCCAGGGCGACCAGGATGATCGCGATGCCCTTCGCCGTGTCCACCCAGGTGATGCGTGCGCGTGCCATGAGTCCTCGTCGTGATCGTCCATCGGAAGTCGGCCGGCGGCGACGATGGCGATGGCGATGTGCAAGTGTCGCACGGCTGTGCATCCTCTGTGATGTTCTGCGCGTATTCGATCACGGCGATCCGGTAACGGAGAGACGGCCACCGGGTGCGCGGGTCCTCGGCCGGCCGCCTCGTGGACGACGCGCCCCCGCCGATGCCCGAGGATCGAGCCATGACTCGAGCGACGCCCCCCGGCTCCGCCCCCGACCCCCGC
>NZ_PSVY01000031.1:0-29341 GCF_002932635.1 Rathayibacter sp. AY1D1 | reverse complement strand
CTTCTGATGGATCCGCTCCTCGCCGTCCTCCAGGTCGCGACCGTCGGCCTGGCCGTCGCCCTCCTCCACCGCCCCCCAACGAAGTGAGGCCCTGTTGGCCAGTCCCATCCTCATCATGCGCGACATCGTCAAGGAGTTCGGCGGCGGCGTCCGCGCCCTCGACGGCGTCTCGCTCTCGGTCCAGCCCGGCGAGGTCCACGCCATCTGCGGCGAGAACGGCGCCGGCAAGTCGACCCTGATGAAAGTCCTCTCCGGCGTGTACCCGTACGGCAGCTTCGAGGGCACCATCGAGTTCGAGGGCGAGGAGGCGCAGTACCGGTCGATCAACGACAGCGAGGCCGACGGCATCGTGATCATCCACCAGGAGCTCGCCCTCAGCCCCTACCTCTCCATCGCCGAGAACATCTTCCTCGGCAACGAGAAGTCGACCCGCGGCGTCATCAACTGGAACGCGACCAACGCGGAGGCGGCCAAGCTGCTCGCCCGCGTCGGCCTCGCCGAGAGCCCCGCGACCAAGATCCTCGAGCTGGGCGTCGGCAAGCAGCAGCTCGTCGAGATCGCCAAGGCCCTCGCCAAGGAGGTGAAGCTCCTCATCCTCGACGAGCCCACCGCCGCCCTCAACGACGAGGACAGCGACCACCTGCTCGGCCTGATCGACCAGCTCCGCAAGCAGGGCATCACCTGCATCATCATCAGCCACAAGCTGAAGGAGATCCGCGCCATCGCGGACACCGTCACGATCATCCGCGACGGCCGCACCATCGAGAGCTTCCCGATGGCCGGCGAGGAGGCGTCCGAGAGCCGGATCATCCGCGCGATGGTCGGCCGCGACCTCAACAGCATGTTCCCGCCGCGCGACCCGCAGATCGGCGAGGAGAAGCTGCGCGTCGAGAACTGGACGGTCCACCACCCCGTCGACATCAACCGCGTGGTCGTCGACGACGCCTCCTTCACCGTCCGCGCCGGCGAGATCGTCGGCTTCGCGGGCCTGATGGGCGCCGGACGCACCGAGCTCGCGATGAGCATCTTCGGGAGGAGCTACGGCACCGGCATCTCCGGCCGCGTCTACAAGGACGGCGAGGAGATCCAGACCCGCACCGTCGACGAGGCGATCCGCAACGGCCTCGCCTACGCGACCGAGGACCGCAAGCGCTACGGGCTCAACCTCATCGGCGACATCACCGTCAACGTCTCGGCCGCCGCGCTCTCGCGCCTGGCCCGGCTCGGCGTGATCGACAAGCACCGCGAGTACAAGGTCGCCGACTCGTACCGATCAAAGATGAACATCAAGGCGCCGACCGTCTCGGCCGTCACGGGGAAGCTCTCCGGCGGCAACCAGCAGAAGGTCGTCCTCTCGAAGTGGATCTTCTCCGGTCCCGACGTGCTGATCCTCGACGAGCCCACCCGCGGCATCGACGTGGGAGCCAAGTACGAGATCTACGGGATCATCAACGAGCTCGCGGCCCAGGGCAAGGCGGTCGTCGTCATCTCGTCCGAGCTGCCCGAGCTGATCGGCCTCGCCGACCGCATCTACACCATCTCCGAGGGACGGATCACGGGCGAGATCGATCGCGCCGACGCCACCCAGGAGCACCTCATGCACTACATGACCGCCGGAAAGGAACAGGCCCGATGAGCGCCACGACCACCACAGCGCCGGCGGACACGCCCGCCAACACGCCCTCCACCCCGCCCAAGCGCTCGCGCCGGCTGAACATCAACCTCCGGCAGTACGGCATCCTCGCCGCGCTGGCCATCATCATCCTGCTCTTCCAGGTGCTGACCGGCGGGCGCCTGCTCCTGCCCGGCAACGTCAACAACCTGATCCAGCAGAACGCCTACGTGCTGATCCTCGCGATCGGCATGGTGATGGTCATCATCGCCGGCCACATCGACCTCTCGGTCGGCTCGGTCGTGGCGATGGTCGGCGCCATCTCGGCGATCGCGATGAACAACTGGGGCCTGCCCTGGTGGGCGGCCGTCGTCGTCGCCCTCGTCACCGGCGCCGCCGTCGGAGCCTGGCAGGGCTTCTGGGTCGCCTTCGTCGGCATACCGGCGTTCATCGTGACCCTCGCGGGCATGCTGATCTTCCGCGGCTTCACCCTCGTCCTCCTCACCGGCGGGACGATCAACGGCCTCCCCACCGAGTTCACCGCGATCGGCGCCGGCTGGCTGCCGGGCGTCCTCGGCGGCATCGCCGGCCGCGACGCGCTCACCCTGGTCCTCGGCCTGATCGTCTGCGTCGTCCTCGTGGCCCAGCAGCTCCGCAGCCGCGCGACCCTCCGCCGCCTCGAGCTGCCCCGCGAGCCCATCGGCTCGCTGGTCGCGAAGTCGGCCATCGCCGTCGTCGCGATCATGGCCCTCTCCTGGCTGCTCGCCGGCTACAGCGGAACCCCGATCATCCTGATCGTGCTCGCCGTGCTGATCCTCGCCTACAGCTTCGTGCTCGGCCGGACGGTCTTCGGCCGCCACATCTACGCGATGGGCGGCAACCTGTTCGCCGCGATGATGTCCGGCGTCAAGACGAAGTGGGTCAACTTCTTCATCTTCGTCAACATGGGCGCACTGGCCGGAGTCGCGGGCATCGTCAGCACCGCCCGCGCCGGCGGTGCGGTCGCCTCGGCCGGACAGAACTACGAGCTGGACGCGATCGCCGCGGTCTTCATCGGCGGCGCCGCCGTCCAGGGAGGCGTGGGCACCGTCGTCGGAGCCGTCATCGGCGGACTCGTGATGGGCGTGCTCAACATGGGCCTGTCCATCCTCTCGGTCGACGCAGCCTGGCAGATGGCGATCAAGGGCTTCGTGCTCCTGCTCGCGGTGGCGTTCGACATCTTCAACAAGCGCCGCGCCGGCGGCCGCTAGGCGAACGCCGGGCGCCGCCCAGCGGCGCTCCTCGTCCTTCTCTTCTACAGTTCTCGGGCGCGGCTTCTCCTCGGGGGAGCCGCGCCCGAGTGCATCCGAGACCCGTCGGGGTCCAGCGACAGGCAGGCGATCATGGCAGGAGCAGTCGGAGCCTCCAGCAACGCGCTGCTGCGCCGCACGAACCTCGCGAGCCTCGCGACGCTGGTGCACCGCTCCGGTCCCACCAGCCGCGCCGAGCTCGGCCGCCTCACCGGGCTGAACCGCTCCGCCGTCGCGAACCTGGTCGGCGAGCTGAGCGAGCTCGGCTGGGTGGCGGAGGAGACCACCGCACCGGACGGCCGCATCGGCCGCCCCAGCGCCACCGTCGTCCCCGGCGACCGGTTCGCGGCCGTGGGCGTCCACCTCGACACCGACGCGATCATCGTCGGCCTCGTCGGCCTGCACGGCGAGCTGCTGCGCCGCGTCCGCTTCGACACCCCCAAGCCCGCGAGCCCGGCCACGGTGGTCCGCGTCGTCACCGGCATCGTCGAGGGCTTCCGCTCCGAGCGGGAGTCGCTCCGCACGCTGGTCGGCGCGGGCGTCGCCGTCCCCGGCCTCGTCCAGGCCGACTCCGGCTTCGTCCACCGCGCCCCGCACCTGGGCTGGCGCGACGTCGACCTCGCCACCCAGCTGAGCCGCGCCCTCGACCTCCCGGTCGCCGTCGGCAACGACGCGACCCTCGGCGCCATCGGCGAGTCCCTCTTCGGAGCCGCGCACGGCGTGGCCGACGTCGTCTACGTCACCGGCGGCGCGGGCGGCATCGGCGGAGGAGTCATCATCGGCGGCGTCCCGCTCCAGGGCTCCTCGGGGTTCGCGGCCGAGCTGGGCCACACCCTCGTCGCCACGAACGGCCGCCTCTGCGGCTGCGGCCGGCGCGGCTGCCTCGAGGCCGAGGTCCGGATGCGCTCCCTCCTCGACGTCCTCGGCGCCCGCGTCCTCGACCAGGACGAGCTCGACATCGCCCTGGGCACCTCCCGCGACCCCGCCGTCCTCGGCGAGGTCGCCCGCCAGGTCGACCTGCTCTCGGAGGGCCTGTCCACCTACATCAACCTCTTCAACCCCACCGCGGTCGTGCTGGGCGGCTTCCTCGGCTCGCTGCTCACCGTCGACCGCGAGCGCCTCGCCGCCCGCGTCTCCGCCCGGGCCCTGAGCGACCTCGCGCGCGGCGTGCGGATCGAACGGGCCGCCCTGCGCTCGAGGCTGGAACTCGTCGGCGCCGCGGAGCTACCCTGGCGGCGGGCGCTGGCGGATCCCGCCGCCGTCACCGGGGGCGCGCAGCCGCCGGGTGGAAGCAGCAGCCGCGAGGACGCCCTGGGCGCCCGCGCCTGACCCCGGCACTCGAGTGCCGGCACCGCGTCGAGGAGGACGAGCATGGCCGACTGGAACGACACGATCATCGAGGAGTTCCGCGCGAACGGCGGGACCGTGACCACGGGCGGCTTCGGGAGGAGCCTCGTGCTGGTGCACCACCGCGGCGCCCGCTCCGGTGAGGAGCGCGTGACTCCGCTGATGGCGCTGCACCCCTCCGAGGACGTCTGGCTGCTCGCCGCGTCCGCCGCCGGTGCGCCCAAGCACCCCGCCTGGTTCCACAACCTGATCGCCCACCCGGACCTGGCGATCGAGACCCCCGACGACGGCACCGTCGACGTCCGGGCGCGCGTCCTCGCCGGGGAGGAGCGCGACGCTGGCTGGGCCCGCTTCACCACCGCCTCCGCCGGCTTCCTCGACTACGAGAAGCGCACCACCCGCATCATCCCGGTCGTGGAGCTCACCCGCCGCTGACCGCGAGCCGTCAGCGCAGCAGCACGGGCACCGTGTTCGGCGTGCTCCAGCTCAGCGCGATCCGCTCGCGGAAGCCGCCGCTGCGCAGCTCCGCCTCGAGCGCGTCGATCACCACGGGGAGCAGCGCGCGCCGCTCGATCAGCAGGTCGAGTACGAGCCGGTCGCCGGAGGTCAGCAGCACCGGGCCCGATCCGGGCAGCACCGCGATCCACTGGCACTCCCCCACCTGCACGCTCCGGTGCCGGCCGAGGCGTCGGAGCAGCTCGGGCAGCGCCTGCGTATCGAGGGCGGACACGTCGGCACGGAGGGCGATCACCCCGCGAGCGTGCCCGCGCCGGACGACCTCGCGCCGACCTCCCGGTGAACACCGCCCCTCCGCGGGACGCCGTCCGCGAGAACGACACGACAGGAGCCCGCCCCGGAGCTCACCGCACCCGGGAACGGGAGAAGCCCCCGACCGGACATCCGATCGGGGGCTTCTCTCCGGTTCCCTCGAACCCGGTTCTCTCGAACTCCGGTTCTCATGAACTCTGGTGCGCGAGGGGGGAGTTGAACCCCCACGCCCTTTCGGGCACACGGACCTGAACCGTGCGCGTCTGCCTATTCCGCCACTCGCGCTCACCAGCGGCACCGAAGCGCCGACGAGAAATCGTAGCATCCCCCGGCCCCGGAGCCGAACCGGCACCCGCCGCCCCGGGTCGGAGCTCCCCCGGGAGCCGCCACCGGGCCGTGCCGGTGAGAGCGCGCACACGGCACTCCGGCCGCGAAACCACCGCGGAGGATCGCGCATCCAGACCATCCCAGTAACATGCCCGTAGCCGTGCGCGGCGCAGACCAAGAAGAGGAAGCGGCGACGGGCGCGCAGACATCTCGATCCGTGCGCGACCGCCGAGAAGGCGAAGAACCGGAAGATCGGAAGACTGTGGGCATACTGGACAACTTCGAGAAGGGACTCGAGCGCGTCGTCAACGGCGCGTTCGCGCGGACCTTCAAGTCGGGTCTGCAGCCGGTCGAGCTCGCCTCCGCCCTCCGCCGGGAGCTCGACACCTCCGCCGCCGTGGTCAGCCGCGACCGCATCCTCGTCCCCAACAGCCTGGTCCTGCGGATGTCCGCGACCGACCTCGACCGGATGCAGCGCCTCGGCGCCACGCTGATCGACGAGCTCACCACGGTCGCCACCGAGCACGCCACCAAGCAGGGCTTCCGCTTCCCCGGCCCGATCGACATCTCCCTCGCCGTCGATCCGGCGCTCAGCGACGGCATGGTCGAGGTCGACTCCCGCAGCGTGAAGGGCACCGTCGCCTACACGCCCGT
Source organism: Rathayibacter sp. AY1D1 (assembly GCF_002932635.1). Lineage (NCBI taxonomy): Bacteria > Bacillati > Actinomycetota > Actinomycetes > Micrococcales > Microbacteriaceae > Rathayibacter > Rathayibacter sp. AY1D1. Next base: position 23,344 of record NZ_PSVY01000031.1, on the reverse strand, counting down.
CCTCGACATCGACGGCCGGCGCCACCCGATCACGAAGGCGCGCACCGTCATCGGCCGCGGCAGCGACGCCGACATCACCGTCGACGACTCGGGCACGTCCCGCAAGCACGTCGAGATCCTCTGGGACGGCTCCCGCGCCCAGGTGCACGACCTCGGGTCCACGAACGGCTCCAAGCTCGACGGCCGGCCCGTCACGCAGGCGCCCCTGGCCCCCGAGCAGACCATCACGATCGGGCGCACCTCGATCGTCTACCGCGTCGTGCAGGGCTCCGCGCCCGCACGCACCGACCGCCCGTCGTCCGGCAGGGCAGCCGGACGCGGTTCCGAGGGATTCTGGGACGACCGGCTATGAGCGAGCTCACTCTCTTCCTCCTGCGCATCGCGTTCCTCGCGCTGCTGTGGTTCTTCGTGTTCGGCATCGTCTACGCGCTGCGCTCCGACCTGTTCGGGCAGCGCGTGCGCAAGCTGCCGCCCGGCGCGCAGGCCGCGTCCCCCGAGGCCCCGTTCGTGACGGCGGCCCAGCCCGTGGTCGCCGCGGCCGCCGCGGCTCCCACGCCCGCGCAGCCCGCCTCCCCGTCGGCACCCTCGGCCCGGAGGAGCCGCGAGGCCGCCGCCGAGCGCGCCGAGCAGGGAGGCGCCGCCACGGTCCACACGGCGCAGCGCCTCGTGATCACCTCGGGCCCCAAGCGGGGCACCGAGCTCGAGCTGACCGGCGACCCGCTGACGATCGGCCGCTCCGCCGAGTCGACGCTGGTCATCCGCGACGACTACACCTCGACCCACCACGCGCGCCTTCTCCTCTGGAACGACGAGTGGATGATCCAGGACCTCGACTCCACCAACGGCACCTTCCTCGACGGCCGCCGCGTCGGCGCGCCCACCAAGGTGCCGCTGGACACGCCCGTGAAGGTCGGCACCACCACCTTCGAACTGCGGCGGTCGTAGCGCGTGGCCCCCACTCCGGAGAGCGGCTCCGGCCACGGCGCGGTGCGCGAGAGCGCCGCCGTCTCGCACGTCGGCAGGATCCGCTCCAACAACCAGGACTCCGGCTACGCGGGCCGGCAGCTCTTCGTCGTCGCCGACGGCATGGGCGGTCACGCGGGCGGCGACGTCGCCTCCTCCATCGCGATCAAGCGCATCGCGGAGGCGGACCGCGTCTACGCCTCCACCTACGAGGCCGAGGACGAGCTCAAGCGCACCCTGCTGGCGGCCAACACCCTGCTGGCCGACGCCGTGGTCGACCACCCCGAGCTCACCGGCATGGGCACCACCGTCAGCGCGATCGCCCGCGTCGGCGAGTCGGTGGCGATCGCGCACATCGGCGACTCCCGCATCTACGTCCTCCGCGACGGCCGGCTCGAGCAGGTCACGACCGACCACACCTTCGTGCAGCGCCTCGTCGACTCCGGCCGCATCACGGAGGAGGAGGCGATGACGCATCCGCGCCGCTCCGTCCTGATGCGGGTCCTCGGCGATGTGCACACCAACCCCGAGATCGACACGCTCACGCTCGAGACCGAGCCGCACGACCGCTGGCTGATCTGCTCCGACGGCCTCTCCGGCGTCGTCCCGCACGACGAGATCCTCAAGGAGCTCAGCCGCGACGAGACCGCCCAGCAGGTGGCCGACCGCCTGATCCGCGACAGCCTCTCGCACGGCGCCCCGGACAACGTCACCGTCGTCGTCCTCGACATCCCCGGCGCGGGCGACACCGCGCGCATCCTCGCCCCCGTGGAGGAGCCGGTGGTCGTCGGATCGGCCGCCGCGCCCACGCCCTTCAGCACCGACGACTCGCAGAACCGCGTCCGGATCCCCGGCCTCCGCCTGCACACCCGCGCTCCTGCCGCGCAGGGCCCCACCCACTTCGAGCCCGCGTCCGAGGACTACCTCGACGAGCTGATCGAGGAGGATCGCCGCCGGCACCTGCGCCGCCGCATCACCTGGCTCGTCGGCCTGTCCCTCGTGCTCATCATCGGATTCCTCGGGATCCTCTTCGCCTACGACTGGACGCAGTCGCGCTTCTACGTCGGCACCGACGGGGACACCGTGATCATCTACCAGGGCATCCAGCAGTCGGTCGGCCCGCTCTCGCTCTCGGAGGTGAAGGAGGACACGGGCATCCCGCTCGACTCCCTCCGCGCCTACGACGTCGAGCAGCTGGAGCAGACGATCAGCGCCGACTCCTACGCCGGCGCAGTCGACATCGTCGAGCGCCTCACGGACGCGAACGGAGCACCATGACGGACGCCGCCACGGCCACCGCCCGCCCCGCCCCCGAGCGGCAGGGCTTCTTCCGCCAGAAGCTGCGCAATCTCGAGCTCCTGCTCCTGATCGGCGCATGCCTCATCGACGCCGGCGCGATCGTGCTCGTGCAGCTCGGCGCCCTCGGCTCGATCGACACCACGCTGGTCTCGCTGGGCGCCGGCCTCTCGGCGCTCGTGCTCGCCGTGCACGTCGTGCTGCGCTTCGCGGCCCCGGCGGCCGACCCCTTCCTCCTCCCGATCGCCACCGTGCTGAACGGACTGGGGGTCGCCGAGATCTACCGGATCGACATCGCCGACGGCGCGACCGGCTGGGAGTCGGTGGCGGTGCGGCAGATCTTCTGGAGCGCCCTGGCCGTCGTGGCGGCGATCGTGGTGCTGCTGGTCATCCGCAACCACCGCGTGCTGTTCCGCTACACCTACGTCGCCGGGTTCGCGGCGATCGTGCTGCTCCTGCTGCCGCTCCTGCCCTTCATCGGCCGCGAGGTCAGCGGCGCGCGTGTGTGGATCGGGATCGGCGACGTGGCGAGCTTCCAGCCCGGCGAGATCGCCAAGATCGCCCTCGCGGTCTTCTTCGCCGGCTACCTCGTGCGCAACCGCGACTCCCTCTCGATGGTGGGCCGCACCGTCCTCGGGATGCGCTTCCCGCGCCTGCGCGACCTCGGCCCGATCCTGGTGGTCTGGGCGGTCACGATGGGCGTCATCGTCTTCCAGCGCGACCTGGGGACGGCGCTGCTCTACTTCGGCCTGTTCCTGGTCATGCTCTACGTCGCGACCGGCCGCACCAGCTGGGTCCTCATCGGCGTCGGCCTGTTCCTCGGCGGCGCGCTGCTGGCGAGCCAGACGCTCGACTACGTGGGCAACCGCTTCGCCAACTGGCTCGAGCCCTTCAGCGCCGAGCGCTACGGGGCGGATCCGGGCGGCAGCTACCAGCTCGTGCAGGGCCTCTTCGGCCTCGCGCACGGCGGGCTGCTCGGCACGGGCCTCGGCCAGGGGATGCCGGATCTCACGCCGGTCCCGCAGTCCGACTACATCATCGCCAGCCTCGGCGAGGAGCTGGGCCTCGCCGGGCTCTTCGCGATCTTCGGCCTCTACCTCCTGCTGGTCTCGCGCGGGTTCCGCATCGGCTTCGCCGGGCAGGACGACTTCGGGCGCCTCCTGGGAGTCGGCCTCTCGTTCGTGATCGCCCTGCAGTGCTTCATCGTCATCGGAGGCGTCACCCGCGTCATCCCGCTGACCGGCCTGACCACGCCGTTCCTCGCCGCCGGCGGCTCCTCCCTCGTGGCGAACTGGATGATCGTGGCGGTGCTGCTGCGCCTGTCCGACACAGTCCGCAGTCAGCCTCGTCTGGTGGTGTGATCCGTCGATGAACCGAGAACTCAAACGGGTGAGCCTCGTCGTGCTGACGATGTTCGTGGCCCTCTTCCTCTCCACCACCACCATTCAGGTGATCCAGGCCGACTCCCTCGACGAGGACGGCCGCAACACGCGGACCCTCTACGAGAGCTTCTCGACCGAGCGCGGCGCGATCCTCGCCGGCGGTCAGCCGATCGCCTCCTCGACGCCGTCGGACGACCTCTACAAGTTCCAGCGGCAGTACGCGAACGGCCCGCTCTACTCCGCCGTGACCGGCTACTTCACCCTGAACCAGGGCACCACCGGCATCGAGCGCACGCTCAACGACTACCTCTCGGGCACCTCGAACTCGCAGTTCTTCGACGAGATCAACAACCTCGTCACGGGCCAGGACCCGAAGGGCGCGTCGGTCGAGCTCTCGATCGACCCGGTCGCCCAGCAGGCCGCCTCCGACGCGCTCGGCGACTACACGGGGGCCGTCGTCGTGACCGAGCCGGCCACCGGCCGCATCCTCGCGATGGTCTCGAAGCCCACCTTCGACCCCACCGCGCTCGCCTCCCACGACACCGACGACGTCCTCGCCGCCTACCGGGCGCTGAACGACGACTCCTCCGAGCCCCTCGTGAACCGGGCGATCGGCGGCTCGCTCAACCCGCCCGGCTCCGTCTTCAAGCTCGTCGTGGCCTCGGCCGCCCTCGAGTCCGGCCGCTTCACGGCCGACTCGAGCTTCCCCAACGTCGAGTCGTACACGCTGCCCGGCTCCTCGTCGCAGGTGATCAACTCCGGAGGCGGTCTCTGCGGCTCCGGAGAGACGGTCACGCTGGCCACCGCCGTCTCGCTCTCCTGCAACGTCCCGATGGCCGAGATGGGCGTGCAGCTCGGAGCGGACGCGATCCGCTCGCAGGCCGAGAAGTTCGGCTTCGACACCGAGCTCGAGATCCCGATGTCGGTCGAGGCGAGCACCTACCCGACGAAGACGGACGACGCCCAGACGGCCCTCACCGCCTTCGGGCAGTACGAGGTGCGCGCGACGCCGCTGCAGATCGCCATGGTCTCCGCGGCGATCGCGAACGGCGGCGAGGTGATGCAGCCGAACCTGGTCGACTCGATCCGCTCGCAGGACCTCAGCGTGCTGCAGCAGTTCCAGGAGAAGTCGCTCGGCCGGGCGGTGAGCACGCAGACCGCGGACGCCGTCAAGGCGATGATGGTCGCCAGCGTCCAGGGCGGCGCGGCGACGAATGCAACAATAGGGGGCGTCACTGTGGCCGGTAAGACCGGTACCGCCGAGAACGGCGGGGACGACCCGTACACCCTCTGGTTCACCGGCTTCGCGCCTGCGGACGACCCGCAGTACGCCATCACCGTGCTCGTGGAGAACGGTGGAGGGCTCGGCCAGACCGGGTACGGCAACCTGATCGCCGCACCCATCGGACAACAGGTACTAGAGGCGGTGCTGAACAAATGAGACCCACGACAGGCCTCACCTTCGGGGGACGCTACGAGCTGCAGTCCCGGATCGCCATCGGCGGCATGGGAGAGGTGTGGCAGGCGACCGATCTCGTCATCGGCCGCACCATCGCGATCAAGATCCTGAAGGACGAGTACCTCGGCGACCCCGGCTTCCTCGAGCGCTTCCGCGCCGAGGCCCGCCACGCGGCGCTGGTCAACCACGAGGGCATCGCCAACGTCTACGACTACGGCGAGGAGGACGGCTCGGCCTACCTGGTCATGGAGCTCGTCCCCGGCGAGGCGCTCTCGACCGTCCTCGAGCGCGAGCGCGTCCTGTCGACCGACAAGGTCCTCGACATCGTCGCGCAGACCGCGCTCGCCCTGCACGCCGCGCACGCCGCGGGCCTCGTGCACCGCGATGTGAAGCCGGGCAACCTGCTCATCACGCCGGACGGCCGCGTCAAGATCACCGACTTCGGCATCGCGCGCATCGCCGACCAGGTCCCGCTGACGGCGACCGGGCAGGTCATGGGCACGGTCCAGTACCTGTCCCCGGAGCAGGCGAGCGGCCAGCCCGCCTCCCCCGCCACCGACATCTACTCGCTGGGCATCGTCGCGTACGAGTGCCTGGCCGGGCGCCGCCCCTTCACGGGCGAGTCGCAGGTCGCCATCGCAATGGCGCAGATCAACGACACCCCGCCGGAGCTGCCGGTCACGGTCGCGGAGCCGGTGCGCAATCTCGTCTACTCCTGCATCGCCAAGAAGCCGGCCGACCGCCCCGCCACCGCCGCGCACCTCGCGCGGGCGGCCCAGGCGCTGCGCTCGGGCGACGTGCGCGGAGCGGCGCTGGCCGTCCCCGCGGTCCTCAGCGACCTGCCCGCGACGCAGGCGACCACGGTCCTCCCCTCCAACCAGGGCGAGACGCAGGCGACCACGGTGCTCCCCTCCGGCGCGCCCGCGGCCGCGGCCGCCGCTCCGTTCGTGCCGATCGAGGAGCCGCTCGAGGCCTCCGAGGAGCCGCGCAGGCGCAGCCCCTGGACCTGGCCGCTGATCGCCCTCATCGTGATCCTCGCCGTCGTCATCGCGGGCACGATCTTCGCCCTGACGACCGGCGGGAGCAGCGACCCGGCCGCCTCCCCCACCGCGACGACCAGCACGGCCCCGTCGCCGACGCCGTCCGAGACTCCGAGTCCCACGCCGACGCCGACCTCGAACACGGTCGTCATCGACAAGGCCGACTACGTCGGGCGCTCCTTCGACGACGTCGAGACCGAGCTCGAGGCCCTGGGCATGGGCGTCCGCCGCGCGGACGGTCCGAGCGCCCCCACCGCCGAGCAGGTCGGACTCGTCGAGGACGTGAACCCCACCGCGAACGTGGTGAAGGGCACGACCATCGAGGTCTCCGTCTTCACCGAGGTCGCGACCCCGGACGCACCGACCGCCGTGCCGACCGTCACCCCCGCCGCCTCCAGCGTCGAGGCGGGCGCGACGTTCAACGTCACCTGGAGCAACTACAACCAGTGCCCGAGCGGAACCTCCGTGAGTGGTTACCGGGTGACCGCGACCGGTGAGGGCGCGAGCGTGACGAGCACCAACCCGTCGAACTCGACGACCGCGACGATCCAGGCCGGCACCACGGCGGGCACGATCGACGTCACGTACACCGTGCTCTGCGGCGACTCGGAGTCGGCGGCCTCGCCCACCCTCTCCGTCACCGTCGAGGAGCCGGCTCCGACCCCGGCGCCGACCCCCACCTCGAAGGCCACCTCGACGCCCACCCCCTCCGAGTAGCGGCGGCGCGCCGGCCCGGGGCACCGCTCCGGCCCGGCGCCTCGGGGCCGTCGCGTCGCGCCCCCGCCCGGAACACCAGGGGCCCATAGGTACACTTGCCGTGGCTCCTCGGGGCCGCACCACACGGAAGTACAGGGCGGGAGCGTGCGCGTGACGGATGAGGGTCGCCTGATCGCGGGACGGTACCAGGTCGGGCCCCGGCTCGGCCGCGGCGGGATGTCCGAGGTGTACCTCGGCACCGACACCCGGCTCGGCCGCACCGTCGCCATCAAGGAGCTGAAGCTCTCCCTCTCCTCCGACTCCGCCTTCCGCCTGCGGTTCCGGCAGGAGGCGCAGTCCGCGTCGCGCATGTCGCACCCCACGATCGTCCGGGTCTTCGACGCGGGCGAGGAGGTCTCGCTCGACGACAACGGCGCCGAGTCGCGCCGGCCCTTCATCGTCATGGAGCACATCGAGGGCCGCCTCCTCAAGGACCTGATCGCCGAGGGCCCCCTCGACGTGGACGAGGCCGTCCGCATCACGGAGGGCATCCTCACCGCCCTCGAGTACTCGCACCGCGCAGGCGTCGTCCACCGCGACATCAAGCCCGGCAACATCATGCTGACCCCGTCGGGCCAGGTGAAGGTGATGGACTTCGGGATCGCCCGCGCCGTCTCCGACTCCGCCGCCACGGTCGCTCAGACCACGGCGATCCTCGGCACCGCGGCCTACTTCTCCCCCGAGCAGGCGAAGGGCGAGCAGGTCGACGCCCGCAGCGACCTCTACTCCGCCGGCATCGTGCTCTTCGAGCTCCTCACCGGCCGTGCGCCCTTCCGCGGCGACACCCCGGTGGCCGTCGCCTACCAGCACGTCAGCGAGACGCCGCCGGCGCCGAGCTCCATCAACCCGGCCGTCACCCCCGCACTCGACGCGGTCGTCGCCCGAGCACTCTCGAAGGACCGCTACGAGCGCTTCCAGGGAGCTGCGGAGTTCCGCGACGACCTGCGCGACGCCGCCGCCGGACGCCTCCCCGACCACCGCCCGATCGACGAGCTGACCACCTCGCTCTTCGCGGCCCGCAGCCAGGGTGGAGTCAACGACTCCGAGCTCGCCCTCCGCCAGCTGGCCGAGGACAACTCGATCGTCCGCACCCAGCGCCGCCCGCCGGTCCTCTGGATCTGGTCCTCGATCGTCGTGCTGGCCGTGATCGTCGCCGCACTCGTGATCTGGGTGCTGACGCTCCAGCCCGCGTCCACGCTGCCGTCGCAGTCGCGCGAGGTCCCCACCCTCACCGAGACCACCTACGACAGCGCCCAGTCGACCCTGACCGAGCTCGATCTCGTGCCGAGCCAGGTCGCGGAGTACAGCTCGACCGTCCCCGAGGGCGAGGTGATCCGCACGGATCCGGGCTCGGGCACGATCGTCGCACCCGAGACGGTCATCCGCATCGTCGTGTCCCAGGGCCCGCAGCCCGTCGCCGTGCCGGACACCGTCGGGCAGAGCCTCGCCGAGGCCATCGACGCGCTCACCGCCGTCGGCTTCGTCGAGGGCTCCCAGACCCGCGAGAACTCGCCGACCGTCCCGGGCGACGTCGTGCTCTCCGCCTCCCCCGGAGCGGGACAGCAGGTCGCCCCGGGCACGCCGGTCGACCTCACCGTCTCCTCCGGCCAGGTCACGCTCCCCGACCTCGTCGGGACGTCCCTCAGCAGCGCACTGGCCACCCTCGCCTCCGAGAAGCTGCAGCTCGTGGGGGTCGAGGTCCCGGACGAGACCTGCGACGCAACCCGGGCGAACCCGCCCATCACGACCCAGTCCCTGGCTCCGGGCGACGTCCCGCAGGGATCGACCGTCCAGCTCGGATACTGCGCGGGCTGACCCGGCCTGCAGCCCGCTGCGGCTGCGGCGTCGGCCGACGGTGCCCAGTGGAGGCCGGGTCGCTGCTCTGCGCGCCGAGAAGGGCTCGTCCGGACGTTGCTCGTCGGGTTCGATGCTACACGGGGGCCGACGGCCCCGAGCTGAACGGCTAGGCCCTGCGCGCGTCGGCGAGCGGGGGCTGGAGCCGCACGACCTCGCCGGCTGCCGATCCATCGGCGGGGCGCGCGATCCTGCCGCGGATGTCGCTCGGGGTGAGCCCCTCGCGGCGCTTGAGCGCACGGCGGAGGTGGTCCGCCGAGGAGAATCCGGACGCGGCGGCGATCGCCTCGAGCGGGACCTCCCGCGGGCGGCGGCGCAGGAGCTCCACGGCGCTGGCGACCCGGGATCGCTCGATCTCGCTCGCGACCGTGGTGCCCGCATCCTCGAAGAGCCGCTGGAGGGAGCGGGTGGACACGTTGACCGCGTCGGCCACCGCCTCCGGAGTGCAGCGCGGCGTGCGGTGCGTCCGGTCGATGACCGTGCGCGCGCGCCCTAGCGTGGCGGCTCGCACGCTCGTGGTGCCGGGCTGCGAGCTCGCCGCCGCGAGGAACGCGCTGGTGAGGAGCTGCTTGACCACGTGGGCGAAGCCGGTGACCTCGCCCTCGCCGGGCAGCCCCGTCCCCGACTCCGCCGCGAGGGCGAAGGCGGTCGTGAAGGCGTACGCGGCGCGGGTGGACCGGGCGTCGGGATCGAGCGCGTAGACCGGGGCCGAGGTGTCGAAGCCGTAGCGGCGCATCTCGTCGGCGCGCAGCGAGAGGTGGAGGATCGTGGCCGGAGTCGTCGACTCGGTCGTGAACGTCGTCGTCCCCTGCTGGTACGAGATCGAGCCCGGACGCAGCAGCACCGTTCGGTCCGGGGCGACCATGCGCACGAAGCCGTCGATGAGGAAGCTGAAAGTGAGGAAGGAGGTGTCGTCGGCCGGCCACGTCCCGCGGAGGACGCGCAGCGGCGAGACCGTCATCAGCACGACGCTCAAATCGGCGGTGCCGAATCCCGAACCGGTGATGCTCGGAACGGTGCCGGGTTTGACGACGATGCGCGGTCCGAGATTCTCGAGCTCTCGGATTCCCGAGAAAGCCCAGGAGATCGATGCGACCATCTGGTCCCCCCGGACTTCTCTTGTGGCGCCGACCCCCTGTCGACGCCCTCTGATTATGCAGCGAAAAGGGGCCGCATCCTCCGCCGGGAGCCCGTCAAATCCCGCCACCTGATCGGGGGGTGCGCAAGGGGGTGGACAAGGTCACGCTCATACCCTGTCGCGGCGTTCTCCTCCGCCCGCCGTCATTTAGCCGTCAGATGGCGGATTTCTACGTGAGAACGCACTCAGGGCGGCATCCCCGTTCGGGGGACGGTGGTCGCTGATCATTCTCAATGCTCTCGACTCGATAACGAGCCCGATAAGCCCGGCGAATTCCAATTCATCGAGCCGGGATCGAGAGTCCGGGCGTGTCGTCGGCCGATACGGACGCTCCGCCCGGCCTCACCTCGCGCAGCCAGTTCTCGAGAAGGCGCCGCCCGCCCTCGGTGAGGACCGACTCCGGATGGAACTGCACGCCCACGAGCGGAGCACTCCGGTGCCGGACGGCCATGACCACTCCCTCCGGTGTCCGCGCCGTCACCCGCAGCTCCTCGGGAAGGCTCTCACCGTCGACCGCGAGCGAGTGGTACCGCATCGCGGCGAATCCGGAGGGCAGGCCGTCGAAGAGCGGATCTCCGTCGTGGAGGACCGCGGACGTCCGGCCGTGCAGCAGCTCCGGCGCCTCCGTGACGCGGGCACCGAGAGCGTGGGCGAGCACCTGGTGGCCGAGGCAGACTCCGAGCAGCGGCCGCCCGGTCGCCTCCGCCCGCTGCACGAGCGCCGTCGACGCGGGGACGTCCTCGGGACGGCCCGGCCCGGGTGAGACCAGGACTCCGTCCGCCTCCTCCGCGCGAGCCAGGAGCGCCGTCGTGCCGAGGTCGTCGCCCTCGACCACGTCGACCTCGGCACCGAGCTCGCGGAGGTACGAGACGAGCGTGAAGACGAAGCTGTCGTGGTGGTCGACGACCAGGATCCGCGGGGCCGCGCCGGCGGTCACGAGCCGACGGTCACGTTCCGGTCGAGCACGAGCGACTGCACCCAGGGGAACACCCACTCGTCGAGCGCCACCAGGACCGCCGCGACGAGGACGAGGACGATCAGGAGGCGGACCCACCACGGCCCGGGAAGGAGCCGCCACAGCGCTGCGTACACGGTCAGCCCTCCTGAGCCAGCGAGGCGGCGATCTCGGCGGGGGCGCCCGCGGACCGCGGCTGGAACGAGTCGAAGACGCCGTACGCGATGATCCGCTCGGCCGTCGAGTAGAGCGGGTTGCAGCTCGTCAGCGTGATCAGGCGGTCGGTCGGAGCCGCGTCCGGAGTCCACGGGACCGGGTCGATCACCTGGACGTCGGAGGGCTGGACGTACTCGAGGTTGCGGAAGCGGTAGGTGTACCAGCCGTCCGCCGTCTCGATGTAGATCGGATCGCCGAGCTGGAGCTCGTCGATCAGGTGCATGCCTCCGCCGTACGCGCTGCGGTGCGCGGCGAGCGCGAAGTTGCCGGCCTGACCGGGCATCTGCGTCCCGGGGTAGTGGCCGATGCTCCCCTCGTCGAGCACGTTCTCGGCGTCGATGCCCTCGGCGATCGTGCGCACCCACCCCTCGCCGTAGCGCGGGATGTAGAGGTTGCCGAAGGAGGAGTCGAGGGCGGCGACCGACGCGACGACCGGCTCCGCCGGGGCGGCCTCGGTCGGCTGCGGTGCCGGAGAGGAATCGCCCCAGGTCTCGCGGAGCTCCGCCGCCTGCGTCGTCTGCCGGCCCGCGATCACCGCGTCGTTCCACCAGAGCTGCCAGGCCAGGAAGAGCAGGACCAGGACGCCGGCGGTCATCAGGAGCTCGCCGACGACTCCGAAGAACGAGAGTCGTCGGACCGGGCGGGCCCTCCGTCGCTTCGCTCGCGGCCGCAGAGCCGCCCCGTCGGGGTTCTGGGCGGTCATGCGACGAGTCTAGGCGCGAGCCGTGACCGGCTGTGGCGCATGATCCGGACCTGTGGAGAGCCCTCCCGAGTCGCCGCCTGAGGAGGGCCGATGGGACCACTCGAGCGCCTGCACCGGCCGCTCCGCGAGTCCGCACAGCACCCGCGCAGCCCCGGTGCTCCCGGCCCGGAGCCTCCGCCAGGTACAGTGGTCGGCATGGCACGAGCGACGAAGAGCCCGAAGCCCGAGCGCGACGAGGCCCGGACCGGCGAGAACGCACCGAATCCGGTCTGGTTCAAGCCGGTGATGTTCGGCTTCATGCTGCTCGGACTCGCCTGGATCATCGTCTTCTACGTGAGCCAGGGCACCCTGCCGATCCCCGATCTCGGCAACCTCAACATCCTGATCGGCTTCGGCATCGCGTTCATCGGCTTCCTGATGACGACGCGCTGGCGCTGAGCCTCCCCCAGTCGTGAACGACGCCCCGTCCGGTCCGCCGACGGGGCGTTCGTCGTCGGTGGAGCGTCTGCGCACCGCCGGCTGCGTCTTCGCCGAGGAGGAGGCGGGCCTGCTCGAGGAGGCCGCCGACTCCCCCTCCGACCTCGAGCTGCTGCTCCGTCGCCGCGAGACGGGCGAGCCCCTCGAGCAGATCCTCGGCTGGGTCGCCTTCCGCGGCCTGCGCGTCCCCGTCGCACCCGGCGTCTTCGTGCCCCGCGTGCGCACCGAGTGGCTGGTCGACTGCGCCCTGGAGGTCCTCCCGGACGGCGCGGTGTTGCTCGACCTCTGCTGCGGATCCGGCGCCCTCGCCCGGTCGATCTCCGAGGAGCGGCCGGACGTCCGCCTGCTCGCGGCCGACCTCTCCCCCGCCGCCGTCGCCTGCGCGCGCCGCACGCTCGCAGGCCGCGGCGACGTCCACGAGGGCGACCTCTTCGACGCGCTCCCCCGGAGTGAGCGCGGGCGGATCGACGTCGTGGTCGTCAACGCCCCCTACGTCCCCACCGCGGCGATCGCGCTCATGCCGCCGGAGGCCCGGGTGCACGAGCCGATGCTCACGCTCGACGGCGGGTCGGATGGGCTAGCCCTGCACCGCCGTATCGCTCAGGAGGCGGGGGCGTGGCTCGCACCCCACGGCGTCGTCGTGATCGAGGTCGGCGCGGATCAGGCCGCGGCGAGTGCCTCGGCGTTCCAGGCGGCCGGGTTCGCCACCTCGCTGCACCGCGACGACGACCGTGAGGCGACGGCCCTGGTGGCCGTCCGCCGGAGAACTACACCGCTGTAATTATCCCCAGCTGTGGAATCTCCTGTGGAGAACTCCGCGGTCCCCGCCGCGCTGGCCTGCTCGAGGTGAGGAGGGCCCGGATCCGCACCAGTCCGCCGGTCCTCGGACGCGCCGCCGTCCCCGGATCGTCCTCCCGAGGAGGACACCCGGGACGTTCTCCCCAGTGTTAACAACTCTGTGGATAACTTCCTCCCCACCTGTTGAGAGCACCTGTGGACAGCGGTGGAGACGGTCGCCACGGGAACGACGAAGCGGCGGGCCCGGGAGTGCGCGAGGCACTGCCGGACCCGCCGCTGCGGGAGGGGGAGGGATCAGCCGAGGACGTAGGCGCCGGCGGTGATCGCGACCAGTCCGACTCCGATGAGCCCGACGAGGAGGTTCTGCGTGCGCCGCTGGGCGCGCTGCCGCGTCTTCGTGAAGACCAGCCCGATGAGCGCGCCCGCCACCAGACCGCCGACGTGCGCCTGCCACGCCACGTTCATCCCGGGCAGGAAGCCGATGACGAGGTTCAGTCCGACCAGCACCAGCAGCTGCGACGCCTGACCGCCCAGGTGCCGGAGGATCACCAGGTACGCGCCCATCAGCCCGAATATCGCACCGGAGGCGCCGATCACCGGGGTCAACGGGTTCGCAAGGAGCAGGACGCCCACCGATCCGGCGAAACCGCTCAGGAGGAAGAGGGTGAGGTAGCGCCCGCGGCCCAGCATGCGCTCGAGCACCATGCCGAACACCCACAGCGTGTACATGTTCAGCACCAGGTGGAACGGGATGACGATGAAGAGCGACGTGCTGTGGAGGAACACCGAGGTGAGCATCCGCCACGGCTCGAAGCCGGCGCCGAAGCCGGGGAGCGTGTAGGCGGGGGCGTACAGGAGCGCGTTGACCGCCGGCCCGCCGACGAAGGGAAGGATCTCGACGATCCACAGCACGATGCAGAGCGCGATGATCGCGTAGGTCACCGTCGGCTGGTCGGCACGGGTCATGGCCCGCACGCGGGAGAGGAGGGGACCGCGGGTGCGCGGTGCGGTGGCGCGCTGCTGCGCCATGTCGTCCGGGCAGATCACGCCGACCGGAGCGGGCGTCTGGCACTCGCCGCAGATGGTGCGGCCGCACCGCTGGCAGCGCACGAAGCTCTGCCGGTCGGGGTGTCGGTAGCAGGAGTAGGTGCTGCTCGGCGGGACCTGGGTCACGGACGTGCCTCCGGGGAGAACGAGGGCCGGGCCCTGACGGACCCGGCCCTCGAATGAGTGGTGGATGAGGCGATCAGACCTCGGTGATCTCGACGCTCTCGATCACGACGTCCTCGAGCGGCTTGTCACGGCCGTCGGTGGGAACAGCCGAGAGCGACTGCACGAGCTTCTTCGACTCCTCGTCGGCGACGGCGCCGAAGATGGTGTGCTTGCCCTGGAGCCAGGTGGTCGGCGCCACGGTGATGAAGAACTGCGAGCCGTTGGTGCCGCGGCCCGCCTGCTTGCCGGCGTTCGCCATCGCGAGGATGTAGGGCTGGGTGAAGTCGAGCTCCGAGTTGATCTCGTCGTCGAACTGGTACCCCGGGCCGCCGATGCCCTGACCGAGCGGGTCGCCGCCCTGGAGCATGAAGTCGGGGATGATGCGGTGGAAGACGGTGCCGTTGTAGAGCGGCTCCTTCGTCTTCGCACCCGTGGCGGGGTGGGTCCACTCGATGTCGCCGGTCGCGAGACCGACGAAGTTGCGGACCGTCTTGGGAGCGTGGTTCCCGTAGAGGTTGACGACGATGTCGCCCTTGTTGGTGTGGAACGTCGCGACTGCGGTGTGCAAAGGCATGCTCGGATTCTCGCACAGCGCGTCTGTAGGCCCCTGCAACGCCCGGTGTCAATGCGCTGGGTGCGCGATGCGGACGCCGATCGATGAGTGGCAGTATTGAGGCGTTCGCTGCTCGTAGCCGATGGAGGACCAACATGGGTCTGTCACGTAAGCACAAGAAGGACCTCAAGCGTCTTCGCAAGAACGCCGAGGCGGTCTGGGGCGAGCAGCAGGAGGTGCTGGCGCACGCGGCCTCCGTGCTCGAGAAGAGCCGCCGCCACGCGTCGAAGTACGCCAAGAAGGAGCTCGTCCCCTTCGTCAAGGACACGTACGACTCGCGCGTCAAGCCGGTCTACGACAACGGCGTCTCGGCCGTCGAGGGCACGTACTCCTCGGCCCGCAACGCCTACAAGCACAAGGTCGTCCCGACCTTCGCCGCTGTGGGCGGTACGGCCGCCGCCGCCTTCGAGGCCGCCAAGGACTCGAAGAACCGCGCGAAGCTCGCCGAGATCTCGAAGGCGCGCTGGGAGGAGCTCACCACTCCCCCGAAGAAGAAGAACAAGGTCGGCACGGTCTTCGCGATCGGCGCCGCGCTGGTCGCCGTCGGCGGCATCGGCTACGCCGTCTGGCAGACGTTCCGCGCCGACGACGAGCTGTGGGTCGCCGAGGACGAGCCGCAGAGCGCCGCGCAGAACGCGGCCTCGACCGCTTCCTGACGTTCTCGTCGCTGGAGCCGGGCCCCTCTGGGGGTCCGGCTCCTTCGCATGCCCGGGTTAGGCTTCTGCGGTGGACATCCGGGTCGCCGCGTACGGCGTGATCATCGACGGCGAGCGGATGCTGCTCGCGCACTGGAGCCAGGGCCCCTGGTCGGCCTGGACGCTTCCGGGCGGCGGGATCGACGAGGGCGAGTCGCCCGCCGACGCCGCGGTCCGCGAGATCTTCGAGGAGACGGGCTACCGTGCCGAGCTCGAGGCCCTCATCGGCGTGGACTCGCACGTGATCCCCGCGCACCGCCGCAGCGATCCCGAGGCCGGCCCCCTGCACGCCATCCGCGTCGTCTACCGCGCCCGCATTGTGGGCGGCGAGCTCACGCACGAGGTGGACGGCTCCACGGACGCCGCCGCCTGGTTCCCCCTGAGCGACGTCGAGGAGCTGGAGCGCGTCGAGCTCGTCGACGCGGCCCTCACCATGAACGAGGCCTGGCTCCTCCGCTGACGGTGCCCGGGAATCCCCGGCCGCGCCCCGGCGTTCCCTTCGTCGTGATCGTCGAGCTCTACACCTCCGCCTTCTGCGGCGCCTGCCATGCCGCGCGCTCGGTGCTGGAGCGCGCCGCGGAGCTCGTCCCCGCCGCCGAGATCCGCGAGCGCGACGTGGCCTTCCACCCCGTCGAGGCCGAGGCCGCCGGCATCCGCTCGACCCCCACGGTCGTCGTGCGGGACACGGCCGGAGAGGTGGTCTTCCGAGCGGAGGGCGCTCCCTCCCTTCCGCAGGCTCTCGCCGCTCTGGCCCTCGCCCTGCCCGCGTAGGGTGGCCGCGGGAGGACCCATGCACCGTCGCGCCGCGCTCGCGAGCACCGTCGTTCTGCTCGGCGCCCTCGCGCTCTCGGGATGCGCCTCCGAGGAGCCGGTGACCACGGCCGCGGTCGGGCTCGGACGGGGCGGCGAGCGAGGCGAGGTCCTCGGGGTCGTCGTCGTGTGCTCGGGGTCCGTCGACGGCCTCGACCTCGCCGCCTCCGACTCCGCCCCCCTGACCATCGGCGACGGGCTGCGGAGGGTCACCCGCTGGGTCTCCCCGTCCCCGGTCACGCAGCTGGGCGCGACCGACCTCTCCGGATCCACGGTCTGGCCGGCCGACACGGTGATCGAGCGGTTCCCGCTCGGCGTCGACCTCGCGCTGAGCGCCTACGCGACCGACCGCTCCGTGCTCGCCCGCCCGGTCGTCTTCACGGCCGAGCAGTTCGACACGCTCTCCGTCGGTGAGATCATCGTCGGCGACATCCGCGACGGCACGTCCGAGACCCTCTCGGTCCAGCAGTTCCTCGGCCTCGCCTGCGTGGACCGCTGAGCGGGTGGCTCGGCCGTCCGAGTGGCGACCTCGATCGCGGGGACCGCACGGTCGGCGACAGGAGAGGCCGCCGAAGACCTCGACACGGTGACCCCGCGACGGCGGAGGACCCGGAGTGCCGCGGGCCGGTGGACCAGAAGGGCCGGCGAAGGGGAAGCACCCGCGAGAGGGAGGAAGTGTGGAGCCTAGGAGATTCGAACTCCTGACATCCTGCTTGCAAAGCAGGCGCTCTACCAACTGAGCTAAGGCCCCGGGCCGGAGACGGGGGGATCCGTCTCCGAGAGTCGAACGGCCCGCCACCGCGAGGTGACGGGCCGTTCGGACCGGGTGGGGGTACCAGGACTTGAACCTGGGACCTCTTCATTATCAGTGAAGCGCTCTAACCGCCTGAGCTATACCCCCGGAATGGCCAGAGGAGACTCTACCCGACATCGAGCAGGAATCCCAATCGGCCGGACCGTGCGCCCTACTGGTTGGTGAAGCCCACCAGGAGGCCGCCGGTGATCTTGACGCTGAGGTTGTACAGCAGCGCCACGATCGCGCCGAGCGCGGTGGTGACGATGGTGTTCAGCACCGCGACGACGATCGCGAAGCCCATGACCTGCGGCAGCGAGATGATCGTGTTGAGGTCGAACGCCTCGGCGCCGGCGATGTCCTGCACGAGGCCGTTGACCTCGTCGAACACGCCCGTCTGGGCCAGGACCGTGTAGACCAGGTAGACGACGACGATCGTGATGATCGCGAGCGTCAGACCCAGCAGGAACGAGAGCTTCACGGCCGACCAGAAGTCGACGTAGACGAGCTTCAGGCGGACCTGCTTCGCCGCCGGGCTCTTCGCGGACTTCCTGGCGAGCTTCTCGGCGACGGTGCTACTCATCTACGGACCCATCCTCCTCCGACACCGGGGCGGACTCGGCCGGCGCCGCGGCGTCGGGATCCTCGTCCTGGGCGTCGAGATTGCGTTCGGTGTTCTTGGCGAGTGCGATGATGCGGTCGTCCTCAGCGAATCGTGCGAAGACGACTCCCATGGTGTCGCGACCCTTGGCCGGTACCTCGGCCACCGCAGAGCGTACCACCTTGCCGCTGGCGAGCACGACGAGCACCTCGTCGTCCTCTCCGGTGATGATGGCGCCCACGAGGTCGCCGCGCTTCTCCTCCAGCTTGGCCACCTTGATGCCCAGCCCGCCGCGTCCCTGGAGGCGGTACTGGTCGACCGCGGTGCGCTTGGCGTAGCCGCCCTCGGTGACCACGAACACGAAGCCCTCGTCGCTGACGACGTTGGCGTCGAGGAGGCGGTCCTCTCCGCGGAACGACATGCCGCGGACTCCGGAGGTGGAGCGGCCCATCGGACGCAGCGCCTCGTCGGACGCGGTGAAGCGGATCGACATGCCCTTGCGGGAGACCAGCAGCACGTCGCTGTCCTCCTCGACCAGGAGCGCCGAGACGAGCTCGTCGCCGTCGCGCAGCTTGATCGCGATGATGCCGCCGGAGCGGTTCGTGTCGTACTCCGAGAGGGCCGTCTTCTTCACGAGGCCGTCGCGCGTGGCGAGCACGAGGTAGCGGGCCGCCTCGTAGTCGCGGATGTCGAGGATCTGCGCGATCTGCTCCCCCGGCTCGAGCGCGAGCAGGTTCGCGATGTGCTGGCCCTTGGCGTCGCGGCCGGCCTCCTGCAGCTCGTAGGTCTTGGCGCGGTACACGCGGCCGGTGTTCGTGAAGAACAGGAGCCAGTGGTGCGTAGTGGTGACGAAGAAGTGCTCGACGATGTCGTCGGCCTTCAGCTGCGCGCCGCGCACACCGCGGCCGCCGCGGTGCTGCGCCCGGTAGGAGTCGCTCCGGGTGCGCTTGAGGTAGCCGCCGCGGGTGACGGTGACGACCATCTCCTCCTCGGGGATCAGGTCCTCGACGCTCATGTCGCCGTCGAACCCGAAGAGGATCTCGGTGCGGCGGTCGTCGCCGAAGCGGTCGACGATCTCGTCGAGCTCGTCCGAGATGATCGTGCGCTGGCGCTCCGGGCTCGCGAGGATCGACTTGTAGTCCTCGATCTCGGCCTGGATCCGGTCGTGCTCGTCGATGATCTTCTGGCGCTCGAGGGCCGCGAGGCGGCGCAGCTGCATGTCGAGGATGGCGCGGGACTGCACCTCGTCGATGTCGAGCAGCTCCATCAGGCCGTCGCGCGCCTCCTCCACGGTGGGGGAGCGGCGGATGAGGGCGATGACCTCGTCGAGCGCGTCGAGCGCCTTGAGGTAGCCGCGCAGGATGTGGATCCGCGCCTCCGCCTCGTCGAGGAGGTACTGGGTGCGGCGCACGATGACCTCGACCTGGTGGTCGACCCACGCGCGGATGAAGCCGTCGAGCGAGAGCGTGCGCGGGATGCCGTCGACGATCGCGAGCATGTTCGCGCCGAAGTTCTCCTGCAGCGGCGTGTGTTTGTAGAGGTTGTTCAGCACCACCTTCGCCACGGCGTCGCGCTTGAGGACGACGACGAGGCGCTGGCCGGTGCGACCGGAGGTCTCGTCGCGGATGTCGGCGATGCCCGAGACGCGCCCGTCCTTGACCAGCTCGGCGATCTTGATCGCCAGGTTGTCCGGGTTCACCTGGTACGGCAGCTCGGTGACGACGAGGCAGGTGCGGCCCTGGATCTCCTCGATGGAGACGACGGCGCGCATCGTGATCGAGCCGCGGCCGGTGCGGTACGCGTCCTGGATGCCGCGGACGCCGAGGATCTGCGCACCGGTGGGGAAGTCGGGTCCCTTGATCCGCTGCAGCAGCGCCTCGAGGAGCTCCTCGCGCGTCGCGTCCGGGTTCTCGAGCGCCCACTTCGCGCCGGCGGCGACCTCGCGCAGGTTGTGCGGCGGGATGTTGGTCGCCATGCCGACCGCGATGCCGACGGAGCCGTTGACGAGCAGGTTCGGGAACCGGGCCGGCAGGATCGCCGGCTCGCGCGTGCGGCCGTCGTAGTTGTCCTGGAAGTCGACGGTGTTCTTGTCGATGTCGCGGACCATCTCGAGCGCGAGCGGCGCCATCTTGGTCTCGGTGTACCGGGGGGCGGCCGCGCCGTCGTTGCCGGGGGAGCCGAAGTTGCCCTGCCCGAGCGCGAGCGGGTAGCGGAGGCTCCACGGCTGCACCAGGCGGACCAGCGCGTCGTAGATCGCGGAGTCGCCGTGCGGGTGGAACTGGCCCATCACGTCGCCGACGACGCGCGAGCACTTCGAGAACGCCTTGTCGGGACGGTAGCCGCCGTCGTACATGGCGTAGATCACGCGGCGGTGCACGGGCTTCAGGCCGTCGCGCACCTCCGGCAGGGCTCGCCCGACGATGACGCTCATCGCGTAATCGAGGTAGGAGCGCTGCATCTCGAGCTGCAGGTCGACCGGCTCGATCTTGTCGTGACCGTGGATCACCACACCGGTCTCGGTGACGATGTCGTCGCTCTCGTCCGGGCCGGTGGGGGTGGTGGGTTCTTCTGCCATGGTCTCTGGTCTCTCAGGTGGGTCCGTGCCCCGGAGGAGCGGGGGCGGCGGTCGCGCTGGGTGTCAGGTGTGTCGTCGGTGTGCGGGCCGGTGAGGGCCTCTGTCGCGTTCTGGTCGAGGATGCGACCCATCGAGGGCCGCCGTCACGTGTTCGAGGTGGTCGCGAGGGCGGTCCACTGGACCGCCCGGCCGCCGCCTCTCGAAGGACGTCCGCTTCCTCGACGTCTAGATGTCGAGGAAGCGCACGTCCTTCGCATTCTTCTGGATGAAGGAACGGCGGGACTCGACGTCCTCGCCCATGAGAGTGGAGAAGATCTCGTCGGCCGCGGCCGCGTCGTCGAGCGTGACCTGGAGGAGGGTCCGCGTGGCGGGGTCCATCGTGGTCTCCCACAGCTCCTTGTAGTCCATCTCGCCGAGGCCCTTGTAGCGCTGGATGCCGTTCTCCTTGGGCATGCGCTTGTTGGTCGCCGAGCCGTGCGCGATCAGGGCGTCGCGCTCGCGGTCGCTGTAGACGTACTCGTGCGGGGAGTTCGACCACTTGAGGCGGTACAGCGGCGGCTGCGCGAGGTACACGTAGCCGAGGTCGATCAGCGGGCGCATGTAGCGGAAGAGGAGCGTCAGCAGCAGCGTCGTGATGTGCTGGCCGTCGACGTCGGCGTCGGCCATCAGGATGATCTTGTGGTACCGCGCCTTGTCCGGGTTGAAGTCCTCGCCGATGCCGGCGCCGAACGCCGTGATCATCGCCTGGACCTCGTTGTTGCCGAGAGCGCGGTCGAGCCGCGCCTTCTCGACGTTGAGGATCTTGCCGCGGAGGGGGAGGATCGCCTGCGTCTCGGGATTGCGGCCCTGCACCGCGGATCCTCCCGCCGAGTCGCCCTCGACGATGAAGATCTCGGAGATCGACGGGTCCTTGGACTGGCAGTCCTTGAGCTTGCCCGGCATGCCGCCGCCCTCGAGCAGGCCCTTGCGGCGGGCGGTCTCGCGCGCCTTGCGCGCCGCCATGCGGGCCGAGGCCGCCTGGATCGCCTTGCGGATGATGTCCTTGGCCTGGCTCGGGTTGCGGTCGAACCAGTCGGCCAGCTGCTCGCCGGCCACGCGCTGCACGAACGCCTTCGCCTCGGTGTTGCCGAGCTTCGTCTTGGTCTGGCCCTCGAACTGCGGCTCGCCGAGCTTGATCGACACGACGGCGGTGAGGCCCTCGCGGATGTCGTCGCCCGAGAGGTTCTCGTCCTTCTCCTTGAGCAGGTTGTTCGCGCGCGCGTAGCGGTTGACCAGAGTGGTCAGCGCGGCGCGGAAGCCCTCCTCGTGGGTGCCGCCCTCGTGGGTGTTGATGGTGTTCGCGTAGGTGTGGACGCTCTCGGTGTAGGCCGTGGTCCACTGCATGGCGACCTCGAGCGAGATGCGGCGCTCGGTGTCCTCGGACTCGAAATCGATGATCTCGGAGTGCACGAGGTCCGACTTCTTCAGCGAGTTGATGTACTCGACGTAGTCGACGAGGCCCTTCTCGTAGTGGAAGACGTCGGTCCGGTCGCCCTCGGTCTCGTTCTCGCCCTCCCCCTCGAACTCGACCTCGTTCTGGTCGGTCAGCGCGATGCGCAGGCCCTTGTTGAGGAACGCCATCTGCTGGAAGCGCGCGCGCAGGGTCTCGTAGTCGAACTCGACCGTCTCGAAGATGCCGGCGTTGGGCCAGAAGGTGATCGTCGTGCCGGTCTCGTCGCTGGCCTCGCCCTTCTCGAGCGGGGCGTCCGGCACTCCGTCGGTGAAGCTCATCCGGTACACGGCGCCCTGGCGCTTGACCTCGACGTCGAGGCGCGTCGACAGCGCGTTGACCACGGAGGAGCCGACGCCGTGCAGGCCGCCGGAGACCGCGTAGCCGCCGCCGCCGAACTTGCCGCCGGCGTGCAGCACGGTGAGGACCAGCTCGACCGTGGAGATGCCCTCGGTCGGGTGCATGTCGACCGGGATGCCGCGGCCGTTGTCGGAGACGGTGACGCCTCCGTCGGCGCGCATCAGGATCTCGATGTTGTCGCAGTAGCCCGCGAGCGCCTCGTCGACGGCGTTGTCGACGATCTCGTAGACCAGGTGGTGCAGACCGCGCGGACCCGTGGATCCGATGTACATGCCGGGGCGCTTGCGGACCGCCTCGAGGCCCTCGAGGACCTGGATCTGGTTCGCGCCGTAGTCGCCGGACGACTTGGTCGACATGCTCTCGTGCGGAGCGGAGGGGGCTGCTGAGCCGTTCGCGTCCAGGTCGTTCGCTGCGGGTGACGTGGAGTCGTTCGGCTCGTGAGTCATAGCTGTGGAGTTCTCCTCTGACGGTCCGTCGCGACGCGCACGGTGATCTGGAGATCGCCCGCGCGGCGGCGTCACTGCGGTTCGGCGGCCCTCCATTCTACCGCGTGCCGGGTCGATCCGAAGCGCTGGACGGCGATCTGAGGCGCGAAAGATCAGCGGTCGACCGAAAATGCGTCCTCAGCCGTAGGTGTCGCGCGGACCACGCCCTGGAATCGACCTGGGACCCTTTTTCCAGTTCGGGACGTCCGGGCCCTGGAAACGGATCGACGCGATGCCCGCGTCGGGGAAGTTCACGGCGATGTGGTCCATGATCTCGATCCGCATCAGCCGGAGCTGCGTCGACCACGCCGTGGACTCGCACGCGACCGTCAGCACGCCGTCGACGACGCCCACCGGAGTCGAGTGCTTCGCGGTCTCCTCGCCGGCGATCGCCGTCCACGACGACATCAGGTCGCCCTGCGCCAGCGGCGCCGTCCAGCCGAGCTTCACGGTGAGGGAGTCGAGGACGTCGCCGAGGTCGTGCGGGTCGCGGCCCTTGCCGAACGGGATCGCGTCGCCCTTGGGCTCGGCGCGCTCGACGGTCTTCCGGATGCGGCGCGGGCCGTCGGCGCCGAACACCTCCTTGAGGTGGCGGTAGACGCGGGCGGCCTCGGAGTCGGGTGCGGGGGCTCCGCGGCGGGGGGAGTCAGCCATCGGCCGGCTCCGACGGGGCG
>NZ_PSVY01000030.1:0-31864 GCF_002932635.1 Rathayibacter sp. AY1D1 | reverse complement strand
CCCCGGCGCTCCGCTGACCCGCCGCGAGGCCCGCGAGCGCGAGGGCCGCATCCGGCCCGCCGCACCCGCCGCCGCTCCCGCGCAGCCCTCGGCTCCCGCCCCGGTGCACCCCGCTCCGGAGGGATCGTTCTCGTCCCGCCGCGACCGCCGCGAAGCGGAGGGGCACCGGCTCCGCACCGCGCCCGCCCGCCGCGGGGCCTCCTTCTTCCGCCCGTCCCCGCGCACGCTGGCGCTCGCCGTCTCCGGCGGGCTCGTCGTCGTGGCCGTCGCGTCGAGCCTGAGCCTCACCGTCGGCACCGGCTCCTCGGCCGAGTCGGCCACCGCGACGCCCTCCGCTGCTCCGACCTCGACCAGCGTCGCCGTGCTCCCCGCGACCACCGCCTCCGCCCGGGTCGTCCTCAGCTCCGTCTCCACCACCTCCGGCACCGTCGCCGGCGGCACGAGCGTGACGCTCGAGGGATCGAACCTGGACTCGGTCGCCACCGTCCGCTTCGGCGAGGCCGAGGGCAGCGTCGCGGTCGACAACCCCGACCAGATCACGGTCACCGCCCCTCCGGCCGACGGAGAGGCAGCGGGCGAGGTCCCGGTCGCCTTCTTCGACGCCGACGGTCAGGCCATCACGTTCGACGCGGTCACCGACTCCGCCGCGGCGGTCACCGTCGACGGGACCCCGGCCGACGCGGTGCAGCCGGCCGTCGACACGTCGGGCGCCGCAGAGGGCACGACGGCCGAGGCCTCGACCGACCTCGCCGCGCCGACCGCGGCCGCCACTCCCAGCCCCGCCGCGACCGGCGTGCTCGCCAGCACGAAGGTCGTCGCCTCGGCGATCACCTTCGCCTACACGCCCGACCCGGCGATCGAGGCCGCGAAGGCCCAGGCCGCGCTGGACGCGAGCCGCCTGGCCTCGCAGCTCGACTACCTCTCCACCTACTGGAACGACTACAACTCGGCCCAGTACGGCGTGATCTCGGGCAACGACTGCGTCAACTTCACCTCGCAGTCGCTGATCGCCCGCGGCTGGGAGATGGACGGCGAATGGAGCTACTCCTCCTCCGGCGGGTACAGCTCCGCCTGGGCGTCGTCGACAGCGTTCAACGCCTACCTCGCCGCGCACCCCGAGCGCGCGACCGCGATCCCCGACTCCGAGCGGAGCCGGGTGAAGCCGGGCGACATCGTCCAGTTCGACTGGGACGGCTCGGGCGACTGGGACCACACGGGCGTCGTGACCAGCGTCGACGGCGACAGGATCCTCTACTCCTCGCACACCGCCGACAACCACGACCAGAGCATCGACGCGGCCTCCGCCGGCCGGATCATGTTCTGGGGCGTCTGACGCTCGACGCACCCGCCCCATGCACGACGACAGGGCCGCCACCGCTGATGCGGTGACGGCCCCGTCGAGGTTCCGGTCAGATCACTTCTTGAAGACGTCCTTGACGTCCTCGCCGACCTTCTTGGTGTGGGCCTTGGTCTGGTCGGCCTGGCCCTCGGCCTCGAGGCGCTCGTTGTCCGTCAGCTTGCCGACGGCCTCCTTGGCCTTGCCGACCAGGTTCTCGGCTGCGTTGCGGATCTTGTCGTCTGCACCCATGAGGGGCTCCTTCTGTTCGGTGTGACCATCCGCCGGCGGGTGCCGGGGAAGCTGCGGGACCGGGGTCAGGCGACCCGGTCCTCCTTGGAGAAGCCGGCCCGGGCGCTCGAGGCGACCTCGAGCAGGACCGGCAGGCGGGCGCCCAGCAGGGCGTCGAGCGCGTCGACCTCCTGGTGCACGGCGTCGACCACGGTGCGGGGCGAGACGCCGCCGCGGGGGAGGACGCGCACCTTCAGCGCCGTCTCGGAGCCGTGGCGGTAGGCCGCGACCGTGACGTCGAGGAGCTCCGTCCGCCCGGCGAGAGCCGTCTCGAGGACGTCCTCCGCGAAGCCGGTCGCGATCTCGATCCCTCCGGCGGGCGCGCCCTCGGCCTCGTCGCGGAGGACGGTGCCGGTGCGGCCGTGACCGTGGGCGAAGGCCATCACCAGCGCGAGGACGATGCCGAGGAGGCAGATCCCGACGACGGCGTAGAGCGGCCACAGGACGGCGGCATCGCTCCAGGCGGTGCCCTCCTCGGGGGAGAGGCGCGAGACCAGGGCCGCGCCCTCGCCGTCGGCGAAGGAGAGGACGGAGTCGCGGACCGGCTGCGAGACGGCGATCAGGACGGCTCCGGCGCTGACCAGCGCGAGCACGAGGCCCACGACGAGCAGGACGAGCCGGTTGACGAAGCGGTTGCTCGTGGTCATCAGATCCTCCCGGAGGTCGAGACGCGGACGGTGGAGCGCGGGGCGGGCTTCGCGCCGATGCGGGCGAGCTCCTCGTCGACGGCGCTCTGCACGGCGGCGCGGTCGACCGCGATGCCGGAGGCGGGGGTCACCTCGACCAGTGCGGTGCGCCGCCCGAGCGAGGCGCGGGTGTCCTCGCGGCGGGAGTGGGCGGCCGTGCGGGCTGCGCGGGCCAGGGAGGAGGCGATCACGCCGTCGTCCACGACCACGGCGAGGCGGTCGTCGTCCACGGTGTGGCGGGCCCGGGCCCCGGGCGCCAGTGCGAGCACCAGCAGGACCAGGGCGAGGACGCCCGCGCCGACGGCCACGCCGATGAGGGCGGGGTTCGCCAGCGACGCGACTCCGACGATCGCGCCCAGCAGGGCGGACGGTGCGGCGAGCAGGGGCGCGGCGCCGAGGATCGCGAGCACCGCCTCCGTGCCGACATAGGCCGCGACCAGGGCGATGAGCACCAGGACGACGATCTGCGCGGCGGAGCGGGACTTGTGGGTCTCGCGACGAAGGTAGCGGCTGTAGTGGGTGTCGGGCGCCGACGGTGCGGGGCTCATGCGACTCTCCTCGTGCTTCGGGTGCGGGTGCCCGTGACCCGGATGTCGATCCGGCTGACGGTGCGCCCGGTCAGCGCCTCCATGCGGGAGGCGATGCGGGTGCGATCGCCGTGCAGGCGCTCGAGCAGGGAGCCGCCGGCCGGGGCGGTGCCCGGCTCGACGACGACCGGCGCGGTCACCGCGAGGGCGAGGCCGCCCCGGTCATCGGAGAGGCGGACGCGGATCGCGGAGACCTCCACGCCCAGCTCCTCGTGGACGATCGCCACGGCGGCGCGCTCGATGGAGCGGACGGTGATGGTGACGGTGCCCGCCACCGGCGATGCGGGACGCGTGTCGAGAGCGGTCACGGTGGGCTCCTAGCGGGAGGTGGTGCGGCCGCGGAACACGTCCACGAGGCTGCGCACGTCGAGGGTGCCGTCGGCGATGCGGGCGATCACGACGCCGAGGGCCATGAAGAGGGCGGTGAGGACGAAGCCCCAGAATCCGAACATCAGGGCCGCGAAGGCGAGGATCGCGCCGACCACGACACCGAGGACGGTGCTGCGGCCGCCGGGGGCGGTGGGCGCGGGGCGCTGGAAGTCGCTCATCGGACGCGGCTCTCGGTGGCCTCGTCGTCCTTGTCGTCGCCGGGGATGTGCACGTCGACGACGGCGACGTTGATCTCGGAGACGGCCATGCCGACGAGCTCGGTGATGGCCTCGGAGACGGCGGCGCGGACGGAGTCGGCGACCTTCTGCATCGGCACGGGGTACTCGACGACGATGGTCACGTCGGCCGCGACCTGGGTCTCGCCGACCTCGACGCTCACGCCCTGGGCGTGGTCGGCGCCGCCGACGGCCTGGCGGATCGCACCGAAGGCACGGGCGGCGTTGTTGCCCAGGGCGAAGACGCCGGGCACCTGACGGGCCGCGATGCCGGCGACCTTGGCCACGACGCTGTCGTCGATGACCGTGGTGCCCTGAGCGGTGCCGGAGGTCCGCGAGCCGCCGAGGGTCGTGACCGTGTCGACGGAGGTCTTGTCGACGCGGGTGGTGGAGGGGGTGCGCGTGGTGTCGCTCATGAGGTCTCCTGGACGTCTCATCGGCTGCCGTTGCTGAGCAGACCGGGGTCGAAGGCCCGGCGGAAATCCGGTCGGGCTGTGCTTTCATGAGTGAGACGGAGCCCGGACGGCGTTCGTCACGGTGCTCGGCGGACTTTTTCCTGAGCGTCACCTGAGAGGCGGCCCGAGGCCGCGTGAGCGGAGAGGGAGGAGGCGCCGTGCCCGGACTGGAAGCGGCGAGCGACGCGCTGCTCGCCGAGCGCTCCGCCGAGGGCGACGTGCGCGCCTTCGAGGTGCTCGTCAAGCGGCACCAGTCGATCCTCCGCGCCTACGCCTGGCGCCTCACCGGCTCGCAGGCCGACGCCTCCGACGCCGTGCAGAACGCGCTGATCACGGTCTGGGCGCAGCTCCCGCAGCTCAAGGAGCCGGCGAGCGTGCGCAGCTGGATGATGCGGATCGTCAGCCGTTCCAGCGTCGACCTGCTGCGCCAGCGCCGCCCGACCGACGACGTCGACGCCGTGGAGCATCCCCCGGCCCGAGAGCCCGGCCCGTTCGAGGCCGCCGAGCAGAGCGACGCCATGCGGGCTCTCGCGCACGCCCTGTCCGAGCTGCCGGAGTCGCAGCGGCAGTGCTGGGTGCTGCGCGAGGTCGGCGGGGAGTCGTACAACGAGATCGCCGATCACCTCGGTCTCACGGTGACCGCCGTGCGGGGCAAGCTCGCCCGCGCGCGCGAGTCGCTGGTCGTGGCGATGGAGGACTGGCGATGAGGGAGCAGACGCGATGAACGCGGACCAGGGTCCCGGCGACGGGCCGGAGCGCGCGGGGGAGCACGACGTCGTGCTGCCGCCCGCGCTCGAGCAGGAGGCGGACGCGACGGAGCAGGAGGGCGACGGCATCGGCATCGACGAGCTGAGCGACTACCTCGACCGCGGGCGCACGCCGTACGACCCCGCCATCGAGGAGTCGCCGGAGCACCGGCGCACTCTGCGCGCCCTCGAGCGCGTGCGCGCCCTCTCCGGCGCGCTCATCGACGACGACGCCGCGCGCCTGCCCGCGCCGGAGGAGAGCTGGTTCGGCTCGATCCTCACCCAGGTGCGCCGCGAGTCGCGGGCCGGACGCGACATCCCACTGGCGAGCGTCCAGCCCGACGTGGCGCTCACGATCACCGAGGGAGCGGTCCGCGGACTCGTGCGCGAGGCGGGCGACAGCGTCGCCGGCGTGCTGGTCGGCCGCTGCCGCCTGGTCGGCGACATCGCCGAGCCGGGCGCGGAGGTCGTGGTGGAGCTGACGATCTCGGTCTTCTGGGGGGTGCCGATCGCCGAGGCGGCCCAGCAGGTGCGCGAGCGCGTGCACTCGCGGCTGCTGACCCAGACCGAGCTGCGGGTGTCGAGGATCGACGTCCGCGTGGAGGACGTCTACGTCCCCGGGACGGAGGAGTCGTGAGCGGCCTCGAGGCGGCGGCCCCGGTCGATCCGGTGTCCGCGCTCGCTGCGGAGCTGCGCGCCCTGGACGGTGTCGCGACCCTGATGCCGGCCAGGCCCGAGGTGCGCGACGTGCTCGCGCACGCGGCGACGGCGCTGAGCGCGACCGGGATCGTGGTCGAGCGGCTGGGCACCGCGAGCGGCGGCACGTTCGCCGATCCGGTCCTGGTCCGCGTCGCGGGGGACGAGGTGTCCGTGGCCGTCGACCTCTGCGTGACCGCGGAGGCGTCCGCGCCGGACGTGGCGCGCGCGATCGGAGCCGCGGTGCGCGAGTGGTGCGTCCGGGTGCATCCGGAGCTGCGGCCGCGGGTGACCGTGCGGGTCGCCGCGATCGACTAGCCGGATCGGGGAGCGGGCGCGGCTGTCCGCAGGACTGGACGCCCCGCCGCGAGGAGCGGAGCCGGGCCGAGCGCTCTCGTGCTTCTCCGGAGTGCACCGTGCCGACCGGAGCGACGGTGCTGCGGGCCGCCGGGGTCGGTGTCCGCTCCGTCCTCCCTGAGGAGCTTCCCGCTCAGGCGAGCCTCCCCGAAGAGCTTCCCGCTCAGGCGCGCTCGGCGAGGAACGCGTCCGTCTCGGCCGCCGTCGGCGCGGACACCGCCGCTCCGGCGCGGGTGACCGAGATCGCCGCGGCCGCGCTCGCCCAGCGGGTGAGGGCGACCAGCTGCTCCGGATCGTCGAGCCGTGCTTCCGTGGCGGCGAGCCGGGCCGAGAAGGCGCCGCAGAAGGTGTCGCCGGCGCCGGTGGTGTCCACGGCCTCCACCCGGAAGGCCGGGGTGCGCACCGACTCGCGGTCGCGGACCGCCACGACGACGCCGTCGGAGCCGAGGGTGACCAGCACGAGCGGCACCAGCGCGGTGAGGGCAGCGGCGAGCGCGTCGTCGTCGGCGGCGGTGATGCCGCGATCGGCGGCGAGCTCGCGGGCCTCGTGCTCGTTGACGATCAGCACGTCGAGCACCGCGAGGAGCTCCTCCGGCAGCAGGCCGATCGGGGCGGCGTTCAGGATCGACACCGTGCCGCCGGCGCGCGCGGCGCGGGCCGCCTCCGTCACCGTCGCTGTCGGGATCTCGAGCTGGAGGAGCAGGGCGTCGGCCGCCGCCACAAGGGCCGACTCCTCGGCGGTCAACCCGACCAGGGCGGCGTTCGCCCCGGAGTCGACGACGATCGCGTTCTCCCCGCGCTCGTCCACGGTGATCTGCGCGGTGCCGGTGCGGACGTCGCCGCGGCGGGCGCGCAGCTCCAGCGGCTCCTCGCCGAGGACCGCGGCGAGCCGGTCTCCTGCCGAGTCGCGTCCGAGGCTCGTGACGAAGACGGTGCCGGGCTCGGTCCGTGCGGCCGCGACGGCCTGGTTGAGGCCCTTGCCGCCCGGGAAGGTGCTCGCGTCGAGGGCGAGCACCGTCTCTCCGGGGGCGGGGATGCGGGCGACCCGGTGGACGTGGTCGAGGTTGGCGCTTCCGAGCACGAGGAGGGGCATGCCCTCGACGTTAGAGCACGCGCAAGGGGGTCCGCCGCGGGCTCGGCCGCACCTACGGTGGAGGCATGGAAACTCGAATCCTCGGACGCACCGGCGCCCCCGTCTCCGTCGTCGGCCTCGGAACCTGGCAGCTCGGTGCCGACTGGGGGGACGTCGCCGAGACCGACGCCCTCGCCGTGCTCGACGCCGCAGTGGAGTCGGGGGTGACCCTCTTCGACACCGCCGACGTCTACGGCGACGGCCGCAGCGAGCGGACGATCGGCGCCTACCGCGCGGCGCACCCCGACGCGCAGGTCTTCGTCGCCACCAAGATGGGCCGTCGCGCGGAGCAGATCCCCGCCAACTACGTGCTCGACAACTTCCGCGCCTGGACCGACCGCTCGCGCGCCAACCTCGGCGTCGACACCCTCGATCTGGTGCAGCTGCACTGCCCGCCCACCTCCGTCTACTCCGAGGACGCCGTCTACGACGCCCTCGACACCCTCGTCGCCGAGGGCGCGATCGCCGCCTACGGCGTCTCGGTCGAGCGCACGGAGGAGGCGCTGACCGCGATCGCCCGCCCGAACGTCGCGAGCGTCCAGATCATCCTGAACGCGTTCCGCCTCAAGCCGCTCGACGAGGTGCTGCCCGCCGCCCGCGAGGCCGGCGTCGGCATCCTCGCGCGCGTCCCGCTCGCCTCGGGCCTGCTCAGCGGCCGCTACACGACCGAGACCGTGTTCGCGCCGGAGGACCACCGCAGCTACAACCGCGACGGCTCCGCCTTCGACGTCGGCGAGACCTTCTCGGGCGTCGACTTCGCGACCGGCGTGGAGGCCGCGCAGGAGTTCTCCCGCCTCGCCGACGACCACGGCCTCGCCCCCGCGGCGGCCGCGCTCGCCTGGATCATCCAGCAGGAGGGCGTCACCTCGGTGATCCCCGGCGCCCGCTCGCCCGAGCAGGCCCGCGCCAACGCGGCCGCCGCCTCCGCCGCGCCCCTCGGCCCCGCCTTCATGGAGGCCGTGAACGCCCTCTACGACACCCA
The DNA here is from genome assembly GCF_002932635.1 of Rathayibacter sp. AY1D1. Taxonomy (NCBI): domain Bacteria; kingdom Bacillati; phylum Actinomycetota; class Actinomycetes; order Micrococcales; family Microbacteriaceae; genus Rathayibacter; species Rathayibacter sp. AY1D1. The sequence continues at coordinate 23,991 of NZ_PSVY01000030.1, read as the reverse complement.
CTTCCGCCCCACCGTCCACCCGCGCTGGTAGCCGGCCCTTTCCTCACCGCCGCTCAGTCTCCCGAGAAGGCTCGTTCTCCACTCCGAGAACGAGCCTTCTCGGGCGACTGAGCGCAGCGCCTAGGAGTTCAGCGCCGCGTCCACGATCGTGCGCGCCTCGGCCTGGACCTCGTGCAGGTGGTCGAGGCCGCGGAAGCTCTCGGCGTAGATCTTGTAGACGTCCTCGGTGCCGGAGGGGCGCGCGGCGAACCAGGCGTCCTCGGTGACGACCTTGACGCCTCCGACGGCCGCGCCGTTGCCGGGCGCCTTCGAGAGCTTCGCGGTGATCTCGGACCCGGCGAGGGTCGTCGCCGCGATCGCGTCGCCGTCCAGCTTGCCGAGGGCCGCCTTCTGCGCCTTCGTCGCCACCGCGTCCACGCGCTCGTAGACCGGGTCGCCGAAGCGCTCGGTCAGCTCGCGGTAGAGCGCCGACGGGCTCTTCCCGGTGACCGCCACGATCTCGGAGGCGAGCAGCGCGAGGAGGATGCCGTCCTTGTCGGTGGTCCAGACGGTGCCGTCGAAGCGGAGGAACGAGGCGCCCGCGGACTCCTCGCCGCCGAAGCCGACCGAGCCGTCGACCAGCCCGGGGACGAACCACTTGAAGCCCACCGGGACCTCCCAGAGGCGCCGGCCCAGCGACTCCGCGACCCGGTCGATGATCGAGGAGGAGACCAGCGTCTTGCCGATCGCCGCGTCATCGCGCCAGCCGGTGCGGTGGCGGTAGAGGTAGTCGATCGCGACGGCCAGGTAGTGGTTGGGGTTCATCAGCCCGCCGTCGGGGGTGACGATGCCGTGCCGGTCCGCGTCGGCGTCGTTGCCGGTGAGGATGTCGAAGTCGCCGGCGCGCGCGACCACCGAGGCCATCGCGCTGGGGGAGGACGGGTCCATCCGGATCTTGCCGTCCCAGTCGAGGGTCATGAAGCCCCAGGCCGGGTCGACCTCCCCGTTCACCACGGTCAGGTCGAGGCCGTGCATCTCGGAGATCAGCTGCCAGTAGTGCACGGAGGCGCCGCCGAGTGGGTCGGCCCCGATCCGCACGCCGGCCTTCCGGATCGCGTCGAGGTCGATGATGTTCGCCAGGTCCGCGACGTAGTGCGTGCGGTAGTCGTAGGTCTCGACCGCGGAGGGCTCGGCCGAGGTCACGCCGCGGTTGCCGTCGGCGATGAGCTCGTTGGCCCGGTCGGCGATCCAGGTCGTCGCGTCGGAGTCGGCGGGGCCGCCGTGCGGCGGGTTGTACTTGAAGCCGCCGTCGCGGGGCGGGTTGTGCGAGGGGGTGACCACGATGCCGTCGGCCCGGTCGGTGTGCGCGGGGTCGTTGTTGTAGCGGAGGATCGCGTGGCTGAGCGCCGGGGTCGGCACGAAGTCGTCGAACTCGTCCACGAGCACGCGGACCTGGTTGCCCACCAGGACCTCGAGGGCGGTGGTGAGGGCCGGGCGGGAGAGCCCGTGCGTGTCGGCGCCGATGAACAGCGGGCCGGTGATGCCCTGCTCCGTCCGGTACTCGACGATCGCCTGGGTGACGGCGGCGATGTGGTCCTCGTTGAAGGCCGTGTCGAACGAGGATCCGCGGTGGCCCGAGGTGCCGAACACCACCTTCTGAGCCGGGTCGGAGACGTCCGGCTTCTTCTCGTAGTACGCCCTCACGAGGGCCTCGACGTCGATGAGATCGGAGGCCTGTGCCGGCTTCCCTGCGCGATCGGTCATGCGGTCCATAGTGGCAGTCCGGCCCCCTCCAGGGGTACCGCGGCTGGCTAGGCTTGCGCCATGCCCGACAGCGCCCCCGAGACCCGTGCCTACAGCTATCTCGGGCCCAGCGGCACGTTCACGGAGGCGGCCCTCGCGCAGGTCCCGGAGGCGCGCGGACAGCTGTGGCGCAGCGTCGCGAACGTGGGGGAGGCGCTGAGCGATCTGGTCACCGGACGCAGCGACGGCGCGGTGATCGCGATCGAGAACTCGGTCGAGGGCGGAGTGACGGCCGCGCAGGACGCGCTGGCGCGGATCCCGGGGCTGCGCATCGTCGGCGAGTACCTGGTGCCGGTGTCGTTCATCCTGGTCGGCCGCCCGGGGACGAGCCTCGAGGAGGTGCGCACCGTCGCCGCGCACCCCGTGGCTTACGGACAGTGCCGGGTGTGGCTCGACCGCGAGATCCCCAGCCACGAGCACCTGCCCGCCTCCAGCAACGTCCAGGCCACCGTCGACCTGCTGGGCGGATCGCCCGCGGACGCGGCCATCGCCCCTCCCGGGATCGTCGCCCACCACGACGTCGTGGTGCTGGCGGAGCGGATCGGCGACAACCCGAACGCCGTCACGCGCTTCGTGCACGTCTCGCGCTCGCACGCGCTGCCCGAGCCGACCGGCGCCGACAAGACCAGCGTGATCGCCGAGCTCCCGGCCGACCAGCCGGGCGCCCTGCTCGACATGCTCGAGCAGTTCGCGACCCGCGGGGTGAACCTGAGCATGATCCAGTCGCGGCCGATCGGCGATGCCCTCGGCCGGTACCGGTTCGTCATCGACCTCGACGGGCACGTCCAGGACGAGCGGGTCGCCGACGCGCTGATGGGGCTGCGGCGCTTCAGCCCGAAGGTGATCTTCCTCGGCTCGTATCCGCGCGCTGACCGCCGCCCGGTCACCTCCGTGCGACGCTACGACGACGAGGTGTTCCTCGAGGCCCGCGACTGGCTGCGCGGGATCCTCTCCCACGAGCCGGAGGTCGACGATGACCGGGGACGACGATGACGGGTCGCGACGATGACTGACGACGACGAACGGGTCGACCCGCGCTACGACCCGGCCTTCCAGCGCGGGTTCTCGGGACCGGTGGAGCGTCTGAGAGGCGACGAGCGGGCGTTCGCCAGGCCCGGCACGGGTGCCGCCCCCGGCGCTCCCGCCGCCACGTCCGGAGCCGCCGCTCGTCCCGCGCCCCCGGAGTCGCGCGTGGTCCGCCCCGGCTCCTCGTCCGTGCCCGGACCGCGCCGCATCATGGCCCTGCCCGACATCGCCGGAGCCGCCGAGGGCCGGCGGTCGCACCGCCTCGGCGCCGAGACCGCGCCCGCACCCCTGCCGGAGCCGGCCGCCGACCCCGCTCCCGCTGCTCCCGCCGAGCCCGTGCGCGAGGCGCCCCTGCTGCGGAACCCGTGGCTCCTCGTGCTCCTGCTCGCCGGCCTCGCGGGGACCCTGATCGGCCTCGCGCTCCTCTACACCGGCTACTCCTCGCCGCCTCCGCCCTACTACGGCGACTCCGACGTGCCCTCGCCCGCGTGGATCCAGCGGCAACTCCTCTACTACTCCTGCATCCCCCTGCTGGGCTGCCTGCCGGCGTCGCTGCTGCTGGCGGTCGGAGTGGCCGCGCTGCGGTGGCGCGGCGTCGTCGTGCGGCCCCGCGCCGAGGAGCCGCGCGAGTCCGCGCAGCTCCTCGAGGCCGAGGCTCAGACTCCGGACGCGCCGAAGAGCAGGCCGAGGAGGTAGGTCACCAGGGCCGCGCCGTAGCCGATCCCGAGCTGGCGCAGCGCCCGGGCCAGCGGCGGGGCGCCTGAGAGCAGCCCGACGACCGCGCCGGTGGCGAGCAGGGCGATGCCCACGAGCACGCAGGCGACGACCACCGCGGCGAGCCCCGTCAGGCCGAGCAGGTAGGGCAGCACCGGGATGATCGCGCCCGAGGCGAAGAAGCAGAAGCTCGACAGCGCCGCGCCCATGCCCGTGCCGATCGACTCGTGCTCGTCGACGTCGGGGTCTCCTGCGGGACCGCCCAGCGTGATGGGGGAGGTGACGGCGCCGCCGCGCAGGCCCGTGAAGACGGAGGCGGCACGCGCGTCGGCCTGCTCCTGGGTCATCCCGCGAGCGCGGTAGACCAGGGCGAGCTCGTTCGCGTCGACGTCCAGATCGGGGACGATGCGGTTCGCGTCGAGGTCCGGGCTGGAGGCCGAGAGCAGCTCGCGCTGCGAGCGCACCGAGACGAACTCGCCCGCGCCCATCGAGAGGGCGCCGGCGAGCAGGCCCGCGATGCCCGTGAACAGGACGACGCCCGTCCCGACTCCGCTCGCTCCCACTCCGAGCACGAGGGCGAGGTTCGAGACCAGGCCGTCGTTCGCTCCGAAGACCGCCGCGCGGAACGTCCCGGAGAGGCGGTTGCGACCGCGCTCGGCGAGCCCGCGGACGACCTCGCCGTGGATCCGCTCGTCGGCGGCCATCGCCTCGGTGGCGTCGTCGTCGTCGGCGTAGGGGGAGCGGGCCTCGGCGCGCTGGATCAGGGCGAGGACGAACACGGAGCCGAAACGGCGGGTGAGGAAGCCGAGGAAGCGCGTGCGGAGGTCCGGGCGGGGCGCGGGCTCCGCCGCGGAGCCGAGCAGCTCGCGCCAGTGCTCCTCGTGGCGTCCCTCGGCCACGGCGAGCGCGAGCAGGATCTCCCGCTCCTCGCCGGAGCGGCGGCCGGCGAGGTCGCGGTACACGGAGGCCTCGGCGAGCTCGTCGGCGAGGTAGCGGCGCCAGCGGCGCACCTGTGCGGGACTGGGGGTGGGGGCGGTGGTCGCCATGCGATCTCCTGGCTCAGGTCCGCCGACCCGCGCGAGAGGACCGGTCAGGACGTGCGTCGACTGACCGAAGGTCTCGTTCGCCCCGGCCGGAGCCGGGGTGGAGCGCCGGGCCCGGATCGTCCCGGACCAGCATGTCGACGCGCCTCGTCGTCCGCTCGGCGGACGGTGGGAACTACTCCCCTTCGCGGGGACCACCGTAGCCGAGATCGGAGGAGAACGCCCGGCCGATCCGCGGGCCGTCGGGCGGACGTCCGCCCGGCCCGGGCCGGAGCGTCGTCGCGGACGCTCGCCCCGGGTCAGAGCGAGGCGGTCGCCCGGGCGGCGCGGCGGGCCTGGCGCTCGTGCTCGGCGTCCAGGAGCGTGCGCGTGGCGGGGACCGCCAGGAACTCGACCAGGGTGTCCGTCTCCTCGACGATGCGCTCGGCGCGGTCGAGCGGGTCGGTGCGCAGGAGGCGGCGGGCGGCGGACGCGACGTGCGCCGGCTTCGCCGCCAGGGCGCGCACGCGCTCGTCGACGCGGCCGGCGAGGTCGGCGCGCGGCACGACCTCGGTCACGAGCTGCCACTCCAGCGCCTCGGCCGCGCGGACCGGGCGGCCCGACAGCACGAAGTCCAGGGCGCGGCGGCGGCCGACGACGCGGGGGAGCGCGGCGGTGACTCCGACGTCCGGGACGAGCCCGACGTCGCCGTACGCGCTGAGGAAGAGGGCGGCGGGAGTCGCTATCACGATGTCGGCGGCCAGAGCGAAGGCGATGCCGGCGCCGGCGACCATGCCGTCGATCGCGCAGACGACGACGGCGCGGCTGTCCTCGAGCAGGCGGATCACCTGGGCGGTCGTGGTCGCGACGTCGCGCAGGTAGTGGTCCGGGTTCTCGGACCCCATGATCGCCGAGATGTCGCCGCCCGTGCAGAACGCGCGGCCGGCCGCGGCGATCACGATGACGGAGCAGCCGGCGTCGGCGTCGAGGTCGGCGACGGTGCTCAGCAGCAGTCGCGCGGTGCCGAGATCGATCGCGTTGAGGGCGTCGGGGCGGTTGAGGGTGATCCGGGCGCCGGAGCCGTCGCGCTCGAGGACGACGCCGGGGGTCGCGTCGATGAGGGGGGTGGCGTGCATGGAAGAGCCTTCAGGGGAGCAGGGGTGTCGAACGCGGGGGGACGTTCTCGGGGGATGACTCAGATTCGCAGCCGTCCGCGCGATCGGATGCCTCCTCGCGGCCGATGCTCAGCCGGCCCCGGGGGTACGCGCGGGCGGCGGCCCGTCCCGGCCCTCCTCTACACTGCTGGGGTGATTGATCCCGTACTTCTGCGCGAGAACCCGGACGTCCTGAAGCGCTCGCAGGAGGCGCGCGGCGACTCCGTCGAGCTGGTCGACGAGGCGCTCGAGGCCGACCGCGTGCGCCGTGCGGCGATCACCGAGGCGGAGCGGCTCCGGGCCGAGCAGAACGCCTTCGGCAAGACCGTCGCCAAGGCTCCGAAGGACGAGAAGGCGGCCCTCGTCGCCGAGGCCCAGCGCCTCGCCGCCGCCGCCAAGCAGGCCCAGCAGGAGGCGTCCGAGGCCGACGACGCCTTCACCGTGCTGGTGAAGCGCATCGCCAACCCGATCATCGAGGGCGTCCCCGCGGGCGGCGAGGAGTCGTTCGAGCTCGTCAGGACGGTCGGCGAGCGCCCCGTCTTCGACTTCGCCCCGCGCGACCACCTCGAGCTCGGCGAGCTGCTGGACGGCATCGACATGCAGCGCGGCGCGAAGGTCAGCGGCGCGCGCTTCTACTTCCTCAAGGGCCTGGTCGCCCGCCTCGAGATCGCGCTGATGAACCTGGGCCTCGAGAAGGCGCTCGCCGCCGGCTTCACCCCGCTGATCACGCCGACCCTCGTGCGCCCCGAGATCATGGACGGCACCGGCTTCCTCGGCGAGCACGACGACGAGGTGTACCGCCTCCGCGACGACGACCTCTACCTCACCGGCACCAGCGAGGTCGCCCTCGCCGGCTACCACGCCGACGAGATCCTCGACCTCTCCGGCGGCGCGAAGCGCTACGCGGGCTGGAGCACCTGCTACCGCCGCGAGGCGGGCTCGGGCGGACGGGACACCCGCGGCATCATCCGCGTGCACCAGTTCAGCAAGCTCGAGATGTTCGTCTACACCCTCCCCGAGGACGCCGAGGCGGAGCACGCGCGCCTCCTCTCGTACCAGGAGGACGTCCTGCAGAGCCTCGGCCTGCACTACCGCGTCATCGACACGGCGGCCGGCGACCTCGGCCAGAGCGCGGCGCGCAAGTTCGACGTGGAGGCGTGGGTCCCCACGCAGGAGACCTACCGCGAGCTGACCTCGACCTCGAACTGCACCACGTTCCAGGCCCGCCGCCTCGACACCCGCTACCGCACCGAGTCGGGGAGGACGGCTCCGGTCGCAACCCTCAACGGCACGCTCGCGACCACCCGCTGGATCGTCGCCCTCCTCGAGACCCACCAGCGGGCGGACGGCTCGGTGCTCGTCCCCGAGGCGCTGCGGCCCCACCTCGGCGGCCTCGAGGTGCTCGAGCCCGTCGCATGAGCGCGGCCCGCGCCTCCGGCCGCCGCCTCGTCGCCCTCGACATCGACGGCACCGTCATGCACGAGGACGGCACCATCACCCGCGCGGTGACGGACGCGATCACCCGCGTGGCCGCCCAGGGCGACGAGGTGATGCTCGCCACCGGGCGCTCGCCCTCCTCCACCCTGCCGGTCGTCGAGCGCCTCGGGATCTCGCCCGAGTACGTGATCTGCTGCAACGGAGCGGTCACGCTCCGCCGCGACGCGTCCGGTGCGTACGTCCCCGAGACGGTCGAGACCTTCGACCCGACGGAGGTCCTCGAGACCATCCGCCGCTCCCTCCCCGACGCGCACTACGCCGTCGAGGACGCGGACGGCGCCTTCTTCTACACCGAGGCGTTCCCGGGCGGTGCCGTGATGGGTGCCGAGACGACCCACGTCCCCTTCGAGGAGCTGCTCGGCCGGCTGTGCACCCGCGTCGTCGTGATCTCGCCCGAGACCGGGATCGAGGAGTTCACCTCTCTGGTCGAGGAGATGGGCCTGCACCAGGTCAGCTACGCGATCGGCTGGACCGCCTGGCTCGACATCGCCCCGCACGGCGTCAACAAGTCCACCGCGCTCGAGGTCGTCCGCGAGGAGCTGGGCATCGAGCGGAGCGACGTGGTCGCGCTGGGCGACGGCCGCAACGACATCGAGATGCTCACCTGGGCCGCCGCCGAGGGCGCAGGGCTCGCGATGGGGCAGGCGCCCGACGAGGTGCGGGCCGTGGCCTCCGCCGTGATCCCCTCGGTCCACCAGGACGGCGTGGCGGTCGCGCTCTCGGCGCTGCGCTGATCACGGTCCCGCGCGCTCGGCGGTTACTATCGGGTGTCGCTCCTGCGGGAGCGGCCGGGAGGGCTGTCCGAGCGGCCGATGGAGCCAGTCTTGAAAACTGGTGGGCGGAAACGTCTCGTGGGTTCGAATCCCACGCCCTCCGCCACGCCGTCCGCCACGGAGTCCCGTTCTTCGCGTCGCTTCTCGCCGGCGACTTCCGACGCACGTCCTGGCGCGCGACGACGGAGGCCTGCCCGCTCTCCTTCGGAACGCGCCAGCCCTCTGTATAGGATTGCGCGACGCCCGGGATCGACGCCCGGCCCTCACCTCCGCACCACTGACGCCTCGACACCGGGAGACGGATGCGCCGCACGGGCCCTTCGACACAGACTCGCGACACTCCGCGCACGCCGCGCCCCTTCGTGCGGCACGGCCGCCAGAACCGGCACACCCTCGCGCGGACCCTGGTGAAGGGAGCCGCCCTCGTGGGCGGTGTCGGCGTGGTCGCCTCGGTGTCGGTGGTCGCGATCGCGGCGACGCTGATCGTCCAGTCCGTGCAGCCCTCGGTCGACCTGCACCCGGGCGCGGCCGGCTCCAGCGTCGAGGCCGGAGGCGCCCCGGAGATCGGCGCACTGGAGGGCGGCTTCAACGTCCTCGTCGTCGGCAGCGACTCGCGGAAGGGCCAGGGCGACGCCTACGGCGACCCCGATGAGGAGACGAGCGTCCTCAACGACGTCAACATGCTGATGCACGTCTCGGCCGACCACAGCAACGCGACGGTCGTGAGCTTCCCCCGCGACATGTACGTCGACATCCCGGAGTGCGTGAACGCCGCCACGGGTGAGACGATCCCCGCCCGGTACGACACCAAGATCAACGAGGCGATGGGCAGCGACGTCAGCCTCGGCTGCGTAGCAGGGGTCGTCGAGGACCTCATGGGCGTCCGGGTCGACTACGGCGCGGTCGTGCAGTTCAACGGCGTGATCGAGATGTCGAACGCGGTCGGCGGAGTCGACGTCTGCGTCGCGACCGAGATCGCGGACCCCTACACGAACACCTACCTCGAGCCGGGCGTGCACTCGCTCGAGGGCATGGCGGCGCTGCAGTTCCTCCGCAGCCGCCACGGCATCGGCGACGGCAGCGACCTGACCCGCATCAGCAACCAGCAGGTCTTCCTCTCGGCGCTCGTGCGCCGGATCAAGAGCGCGGACACCCTCCTCAACCCGGTCGCGCTCTACGGTCTCGCGAAGGCGGCGCTCGGCAACATGACGCTCTCGACCGGTCTCGACAACGTGAACACGATGGTCCAGATGGGACTCGCGCTGAAGGACGTCGACCTCGCGGACGTCGTCTTCGCGCAGTACCCGACCGGGGCGACTCCGAGCGGAGTGGAGCCGGACCGCGCCGCGGGCGACGTCCTGGCGAGCGCCCTGCAGACCGATCAGCCGATCGCCATCACCGGCGGCACGGGCGCCGGCGCGACCGTGGAGGGCGAGGCGGCGGCCCCGGCCGACACCGCCGCTCCGTCGGGCCCGGCGACCGCGGATCCGCTGGCGACGGCCGAGGCGGCACCCGGCACTCCTGCAGCCGGCACTCCTGCAGCGACTCCCGAGGACGGATCCAAGGTTGCCCTGCCAGAATCGGTCACCGGCCAGAGCGCCGACCAGCAGACCTGCTCGGTCGGCTTCTTCGGCTGAGCCGAGGGCGGGCGGCACCACGGGTGCTCTCCACCTCGCGCGCTGACTCCGGGACGACACGCGTCCCGCAGCCGAGAGAGAGTACGACCCGATGAGCGAACGCGCGTCCACCCGGACCACAGCAGCACGGCACGGCCGCCTGCGCCGCCCGAGCGGCGTGCGCTTCGCCGCGCGGATCCTCGCAGCCTGCGTGGGCGTCGGCGTGCTCAGCGCGGTCTGCATCGTGGCGATCGCCGCCTCGCTGATCGCCGGGAGCGCGCGTCCGTCCGTCGACCTAGGGATCGACTCGGGCGGAGGCGACGTGCCCGAGATCGGGGCGATCGAGGGCGGCGTCAACATCCTGCTCGCCGGCAGCGACAGCGCCGACGGATCGGCCGCCGGGGCCTACGGCGAGCGTGCCGAGAACCTCAACGACGTCACGATGCTCATGCACATCTCGGCCGACCACTCGACCGTGGAGGTCGTCAGCTTCCCCCGCGACCTCTACGTCCCGATCCCCTCCTGCACCGACCCGGCCACCGGCGCCGTCTCGGACGCGGTGGACTCGGCGAAGATCAACACCTCGCTCGAGGCCGGCGGGCTGGCGTGCACCGTGCAGACGGTCGAGCAGCTGACCGGGCTCGAGATCCCCTACGCGGCGCTCATCCAGTTCGAGGGCGTCATCGAGATGTCGAACGCGGTCGGCGGAGTGGACGTCTGCGTCGCCACCCCGATCCAGGACGAGTACACGGGCCTGAACCTCGACGCGGGCACGCACACGCTCGTCGGCGCCGAGGCGCTGGCGTTCCTCCGCACCCGGCACGGCGTCGGCGACGGCAGCGACCTCACCCGCATCTCGAGCCAGCAGGTGTACCTCTCATCGCTGGTGCGCAAGGTGAAGAGCGCGTCGACGCTCTCGAACCCGGTGAACCTCTACGGCCTCGCGAAGGCGGCCGTCTCGAACATGCAGCTCTCCACCTCGCTCGAGAACGTGAACACCCTCGTGTCGATCGGCCTTGCGGTGAAGGACGTCGACCTCGCGAACGTGGTCTTCGTGCAGTACCCGACCTTCATCGACGGCAACGGCGTGTACCCCAGCGAGGACGCGGCGGCGGCGCTGAACGCGGCGCTCCTCGCCGACCAGCCGATCGCGCTGAGCGGCACCACCGGCGGCGGCTCGCAGTCGACGGGGGAGGAGCCCGGGGCGACCAATGCTCCGGCGGCCACGGAGTCGCCGGCCACCGACGCCCCCGCGACCGACGCCCCCGCGACGAGCGCACCCGACGGGCCGGTCACCCTCCCGAGCGACGTCTCCGGGCAGACGGCGCAGCAGGAGACCTGCACGATCGGCCGGCCCCTGTCGGACCAGTAGGCGGCTTCCCGCCTTCCCGCGGAGGGGCGGGCGCCCGTGTCGCGAGGCCCTCGCGCGTGCGGTTATGATGGTCGTCGTGCGTCCGCCAGCGGGCGCTCAGGAGTCGTCGCATAGTCCGGTCGAGTGCACCACCCTGCTAAGGTGGAGAACCCTTTATTGGGTTCCGTGGGTTCAAATCCCACCGACTCCGCATCGTCCGAAGGCCCCGCTCAGGCGGGGCCTTCGTCGTTCCCGGCGGTGCCTGTGCCTGCCGCAGTACCGGCGTCTCCCGGCGGTGCCGGTGTCTCCGCAGTGCCGGGGTCTCGCGGTGCCGGAGCCTTCCGGCCGGCGCTCCGCCGGTCGCGCGCGGCGACGGCGGCCGATGCGACCTGGCGCCCCGGCCGCCCGGGATCCGCCGCCGATCCGCCGGGCGGGTGCGCTCCCGGAGCGGCTACCCTGATCGGATGCCCAGCCCGATCCTCGACGCCCTGTCCGCTCCTCCCGCGCGGAGGGACGTCGCCTCGATCCGGGGTGCTCTCGCCGAGGTCGCGATCGGCGACTCGGTGCGCGTCCTCGTCCGCTCCCCGCGCTACGGCCTCTACGGGATCGAGGGGGTCGTCCGGCAGGCCGTCGGCGGCGAGCTCGTCGTCGCGGACGTCTTCCTCGGCACGGGGACCGAGATCCAGAGCATCGCCCTGGCTCCGGACGCTGACGAGGTCGGCGGGGAGCGCTCGGCCGAGGGACTCGAGCACGGGGATACGGTGCGCGTGGCGTTCTCGACTCCGGCGCTCGGGTCGTTCACGATCACGGGCCCGCTGACGGCCGGCGGCCGCGACGGGTTCCTCCTCGTCGGCAGCTGGATCGTCGCGGACGGCGGCGAGCCCGGCCGCCACGTCGACCGCATCGAGCGCCTGACGGACGTCGGCGTCCACGAGAAGCACGTCCCCGGGCGCCGCTCCGCGGTCGAGGAGTAGCCCCTCAGCTCTGGCAGTGCGGGCACCAGTAGGTGACCCGCAGCTGCAGCTCGTCGTCGCCGAGCTCACCGCGCTCGATCGGAGTGCCGCAGCGCCGACACGGCTTGCGGTCGCGGCCGTAGACCCAGAGCTGCTGGCCCGGGCGCAGGTTGCCGGTCGTCGTGCGCTCGATCCGCTCGCGGTTCACGGTGATGAGCCGCTTCGCGAGCGCGATGGTGCGCACGAGGTCGCCGCTCCCGCCGACCGGGCGCGTGGGCAGCACGCCGCGCAGGAAGCACAGCTCGGCGCGGTAGACGTTGCCGAGTCCGGCCATGATCCGCTGGTCGAGCAGCGCGAGCCCGATCGGCCGCTCCGGATCGGCGGACAGGCGTCGCAGCGCCTCGTGCGCGTCCCAGTCGGCGCCGAGCAGATCGGGGCCGAGATAGCCGACCACGTCCTCCTCGGCCGAGCGCGGGACGATCTCGAGGAGCCCGAGCTCGAAGCCGACCGCCTGCCAGTCCTCGGTCTCGAGGACGATCCGGGCCTGGAACGCCGGCCGGTGCCACTTCGGCCGCTCGCCCTCGCCGCGGGCGTAGAGGTGCCAGCTCCCCTCCATCTTGAGGTGGGAGTGGATCAGCGCGTCGCCGACCCGCATCAGCAGGTGCTTGCCGCGGGGGACGACCTCGTCGATCGTCTCGCCGGTGAGGTCGACCGTCGCGTACTTCGGCACGCGGACGTCGCACCGGGTCAGGACCTCGCCGTCCAGCGCCTCGGCGAGGTTGTGGGCGGATCGGTAGACGGTGTCACCCTCGGGCACGCGGGCTCCCTCCGGCGCTCACGAGCGCATCCTCAGGCCGCGCGGATTCGCGACGAAGCCGGCGGCGACGAGGGCGTCGCCGAAGGGCGTGCCGAGCGCGAAGACGCCGTCGATCTTCTCGACGGTCAGCTTCTCGACCCCGCGGGAGCGGACCAGCTGCGAGAGGGAGGCGGCCGCGTCGGCGAGGGCCGCCTCGTCGGCGGTGAAGGTGAGGGCGGTCTTGCCGCCGCGCTCGAGGTAGACCGCGAGCGCTCCGTCGACGACGGCGACCAGCGCGCCGGCCTTCCGACCGGGGCGGTGCCCCTCGCCCTGCGGCCACGGCAGAGCGGCGCCGAACGGATTGGCGGGGTCGGTCGCCGCCAGCGCGAGCACCGGGCGTGAGCGCTCCTGCGCCTCGTCCTGCGGGGCGAACGTGCGGAGCCGGTCGACGCTGCCGGCTGTGCCGAACTGCGCTGCTCCCAGCTTCTCGATGAAGTAGCCCCTCCGGGCGCGGCCCTGCTGCTCGAAGCCGCTCAGCACCTTGTAGGCGAGGGCGAAGCCGCCCAGGACGCCCTCGGCCTGCACGGAGCCGCGGGTGACGATCCCGTACCGCTCGAGCAGCGTCTCGCCGAGCGCGTGCCCGCGGATCGTCGCGTCCGACTCCGCGAGCGGCACGATCGACCAGCGGCCGCCGGCGGTCGGCGGCCCCACGCGGGTGGCCATCGTGGGGCGGGCGGTCATCCGGCCCCGGGGCGCGCGGGCGCGGGCGGGGGCGCGCGGCTGGCGGTGGGCGCCGCCGGTCGAGCCGACGAGGGTGCGCAGCGGCGCCAGGGTGTCGTTCGTGACGAGCCCGGCCCAGACCAGCTCCCACAGGGCCTCGACGAGGCCCGCGTCGTCGGTGGAGCCGACCGCGTCGGAGAGCTGGCGGAAGAAGTAGCCGCCGCCCGAGCCGAGCACGCCGACGATCTCCTGCTGGAGCTCGGTCAGGGTCACGGACTCGGCGGCGGGGACGGGGAGGGTCAGCCCTGCCGTGTCGGCGAGATGGAGGCTCACCCAGCCGTCGTTGCCGGGCAGGGTGCCCGCGCCGGCCCAGAGGACCTCGCCGGTCGCGGTGAGCTCGTCGAGCATCGCGGGGGAGTAGTCGCGCACCCGGGCGGGCAGGATCAGCGACTCCCAGGCGGACGCGGGGATGGGCGCGCCGGCCAGCTGGTCGATCACGGAGGCCACGCCGTCGATACCGCGGAGCGAGCCGCCGACGTGCTGCCAGGCGGGGAGGAAGCGGGCGTACGCGGCCGCGTCCACCGGCTCCACCTCCTTGCGGAGCGCGGCGAGAGAGCGGCTGCGCAGGCGGCGCAGCACCTCGGCATCGCACCACTCGGTCCCGGTGCCGGTGGGGCGGAACTCGCCCTCCGAGACGCGGCGCTCGCCCGCGAGGCGGCGCAGGGTGTCGGTGACGACCGCGACTCCGAGGCCCAGGCGGGTGGCGACGGCGGCGGCGGTGAAGGGGCCGTGGGTGCGCGCGTAGCGGGCGACGAGGTCGCCGAGCGGATCGCGGACCGGGTCGATGAAGGCGACGGGGACGCCGATCGGCAGGGGCACGCCGAGAGCGTCGCGGAGCCGGGAGGCGTCCTCCATCGCGGCGTACCGCTGCTCACCGCCGAGGCCCACGGGCAGGACGCGCTTGGCCTTCACGAGCGCGGCCACGTCGGCCTCGAGCACCGCGCGCTCGATCGCGGGCGCCTTCGCGACGTCCGCCGAGGCGACCGACTCGTCGACCAGGCGCTCCCCGAGCTCGTCGAGCGTCAGCGGGCCGAGCAGCCGGAGCAGGTCGGCGGCGCCCTCGAGCCCGCGGAGGCGGCGCTCGGGCTCGACGCGCTGCAGCTCGCGCTCGATCTGCGCGAGGACGGCCGGGTCGAGCAGCTCGCGCAGCTCCGCCCGGCCGAGCAGCTCGCCGAGGAGCGTCGCGTCGACCGAGAGCGCCGCCGCGCGGCGCTCGGCGAGCGGGCTGTCGCCCTCGTACATGAAGGCAGCGACGTAGCCGAAGAGCATGGACCGCGCGAACGGACTGGCGGTCGGCGTCTCGACCTCGAGGATCCGCAGCTCGCGCCCGTCCAGCCGTGCGGCGAGCCGGAGCAGGGCGGGCAGGTCGTAGACGTCCTGGAGGCACTCGCGGACGGTCTCGAGGATGATCGGGAAGGTCGGGTAGGTGCGGGCGACGTCGAGGAGCTGCGCCGCCCGCTGCCGCTGCTGCCAGAGCGGGGAGCGCTTGCCCGGGTTGTACCTCGGGAGCAGGAGCGCCCGCGCCGCGCACTCGCGGAACCGGGCGGCGAAGAGGGCGGAGCCGCCGACCTCGCTCGTGACCAGCTGCTCCAGCTCCTCGCGCTCGAACAGGAACAGCTCGGAGCCCGGCGGCTCCGACTCGGTGTCGGGGATCCGCACGATGATGCCGTCGTCCCCGGCCATCGCCGCTCCGTCGACGCCGTGCCGCTCGCGGACGCGGGCGCCGATGGCGAGCGCCCACGGCGAGTGCACCTGCATCCCGTACGGGGAGTGCAGCACCAGCCGCCAGTCGCCCAGCTCGTCGCGGAAGCGCTCGAGCACGAGGGTGCGGTCGTCCGGGATCTGCCCGGTGGCCAGGCGCTGCTCGTCGAGGAAGGAGAGGAGGTTGTTGGTCGCGTACTCGTCGAGCCCGGCCGCCGTGCAGCGCTCGCGCGCCGTCTCGGGGGCGGCGGCGCCCACCTCGCGGGTGAACGCCCCGATCGCCTCGCCGAGCTCGGCGGGGCGCCCCTGCGAGTCGCCCTTCCAGAACGGGAGGCGCCCGGGCTCGCCGAACGCCGGCGTCACGATCACGCGGTCGTAGGTGATCTCCTGGATGCGCCAGCTGGTGGCTCCGAGCGCGAAGACGTCGCCGACGCGGGACTCGTAGACCATCTCCTCGTCGAGCTCTCCGACGCGGTTGCCGGTCGAGCCCGGCTCGCCGACCATGAACACGCCGAAGAGCCCGCGGTCGGGGATGGTGCCGCCGCTGGTGACGGCGAGGCGCTGGGCGCCGGGCCGGCCGGTGAGCGTGTTCGCGTCGCGGTCCCAGACGAGGCGCGGCCGCAGCTCCGCGAACTGGTCGGAGGGGTAGCGGCCCGAGAGGAGGTCGAGGGTCGCCTCGTAGGCGGAGCGGGGCAGGGACACGAAGGGGGCGCTGCGGCGGACGGTGTCGAACCAGTCGTCCACGTCGAGGCTCTCGAGGGCGGTCGCGGCGACGGTCTGCTGCGCGAGGATGTCGAGCGGGTTCGCGGGGACGGCGATCGCCTCGATCAGGCCCGAGCGCATCCGCTCCGTCGTCACGGCGGAGTGGAGAAGGTCGGCCCGGTGCTTGGGGTAGAAGGACCCGCGCGAGACCTCGCCGACCTGGTGGCCGGCTCGACCCACGCGCTGCAGGGCGCTCGCGACCGAGGGCGGCGTCTCGACCTGGACGACGAGGTCGACGGCGCCCATGTCGATCCCCAGCTCGAGGCTCGAGGTCGCGACCACGCAGCGCAGGCGGCCGGACTTCAGGTCGTCCTCGATGATCGCGCGCTGCTCCTTGCTCACCGAGCCGTGGTGGGCGCGGGCGAGCAGCGGCTCCTCGTCGGGCGCGGACTGCCCGCTGCCGCTCGTGCCCCCGGCCGCTCCCATCGCCTCGGCCGGGGAGCGGCGGACGGAGGAGGAGGCCGCCTCGGCGAGCAGGGCCCCGACGGCGACGGGCTCGCCCGCCTCGCGCGCCCGCTCCGCGGCGAGCTCGCGGCGCTCGGCGTAGATCTCGTTGAGCCGGGCGGTCAGCCGCTCGGCGAGACGGCGGGAGTTCGCGAAGACGATGGAGGAGGTGTGCGCGAGGACCCGGTCGACGATCGACTCCTCGACGTGCGGCCAGATCGACCCGCTCTGCGGACCGGTGGCCCCCATCGTCGATCCGTCCTGCGGAGCCGCCGTCCCCAGCTCGGACATGTCCTCGACCGGGACGACGACGCTGAGGTCCCACTGCTTCTCGGACGCCGGAGCCACGATCGCGACCGGGGAGCGGCCGGCGAGGAACCGGGCCACCTCCTCGCGCGGGCGCACCGTCGCCGAGAGGCCGATGCGCTGCACCGGCTTCGGGAGCAGGGCGTCGAGCCGCTCGAGGGAGACGGCGAGGTGCGCCCCGCGCTTGGTCGACGCGACCGCGTGGACCTCGTCGACGATGACCGTCTCGACGCCGCGGAGCGACTCGCGCGCCGCCGAGGTGAGCATGAGGTAGAGCGACTCGGGGGTCGTGATCAGGATGTCCGGCGGCGTCTTCTGCAGCACGCGCCGCTCGGCGGCGGGCGTGTCTCCCGACCGCACCCCGACGGTGACCGTGGCCGGCGCGCTGCCGATGCCCTCGGCGCTCAGCCGCAGCGCCGTCTGGGTGACGCCGACGAGCGGCGAGCGGAGGTTGCGCTCGACGTCGACGCCGAGAGCCTTCAGCGGCGAGACGTAGAGCACGCGCGTGCGGTGCTGCGGATCCTCCGGCGGCGGGCCCTGCACGAGCCGGTCGATCGCCCAGAGGAAGGCCGAGAGCGTCTTGCCGGAGCCGGTGGGAGCGACCACGAGGGCGTGCGCTCCACTCGAGATGGCCGACCAGGCGCCCTCCTGGGCTGCGGTCGGCGCCGGGAACGCGCCCTCGAACCACGCGCGCGTGGCGGGGGAGAAGCGCTCGAGGACGTCCGGCATGCATCCATCCTCCCTGCCACCTCCGACATTGCCGGGGCCGCGGCCCGGGGGCGAGCCCTTGACGCGGGGGAGCCCGCCCGTCAGGCGAAGCCGAGACGCACGAACGTGCCGATGTCGGCGAGCTCGGCCTGCCCGACTCCGTGGGCGACGCCCTCGTAGACCCGGGCGTCGAGCGCCGTGTGCTCCGGGAACCAGGCCGCCGCGTCCCGCACGAGCTCCTCCGGGATCACCGTGTCGAGCGTCCCGCGGCCCCAGAACACCGGCGGACGCTCGCGGGCGAGCCGCTCGTCCGCGTCGTCGCCCTCGGCGAGCGGGACCACGAACCCGGACAGGGCGACCGCGAAGGCGAAGCGGCCAGGCGCGCGCCGCAGCAGCTGCACCGCCAGCGCGGCGCCCTGGGAGAAGCCCAGCAGCCCCACCGGACCCGGGTGCTCCAAAGCGTCGAGCCACTCGATCACACCCGCCGCCGCCGCCTCGACGGCCTCGGGATCGGCCCGCGGCTCGTCAGGCACCAGCGGCACCCGGAGGGGCCACCACGCGTTCGCCCCGCCGCCCAGGGCGAGAGGCGCCCGGAGGGACGCGAGGACCGGCTCCAGCGGCAGGTAGGCGCCGAGCGAGAACAGGTCCCCCTCGTGCGAGCCGTAGCCGTGCAGCAGCACCAGGAGGGGCCTGCCGACGCGGTCGCGCTCGGAGGAGGACCACAGCACCGCGTTCGCGTCGATTCCCATCGCACCATCATCCCCCTGAGTGCGGGATCGCCGCCGCCGGTCGGAACACCAGCCGCGAAGGGTGAGAATGGCTGCATGAGCGTGCGCACCCCTGACCCGAACTCCGGGTGGCTGTCCGACGACGAACTCGCCGAGATCCGCCGGCGGCTCCCGCTGCTGTACGTGGAGGCCGTGCCCGTCCGGGTCGACGGGCTCGGGCAGGTCACCGAGGTCGGCGTGCTCCTGCGCGCGACCCCCTCCGGCCAGATCACCCGCACGATCGTCTCGGGCCGCGTGATGTACGGCGAGACGCTGCGCGACGCGCTGTTCCGCCACCTCGAGAAGGATCTCGGTCCCATGGCCTTCCCCCTCCTCCCGGCGAGCCCGCTCCCCTTCCACGTCGCCGAGTACTTCCCGATGCCCGGCATGGGACCGTTCACCGACGACCGCCAGCACGCGGTCTCCCTCGCCTACGTCGTCCCCGTCACCGGCACCTGCGACCCCCGCCAGGACGCCCTCGAGCTCACCTGGATGACCCCCGACGAGGCCTGCTCCGACGCGATCTCCGCCGAGATGGAGGGCGGGCGGGGCGCGCTGATCCGCGCCGCGCTCGCTTCCGTCGGCCGCCTGTCCTAGCGGCGCGGATCGGCCGCGGTGCTTCCTGCGCCGATAGCGGCGCGCCGCGGTCGGCTCGCAGGGACAGCAGGCCGGCTGGAGCATCGTGCGTCCGCCTGGACCGATTCGCCGGCACGCGACTCGGCCGTTCGGCTCGTGGATCCGGCATCCACGGGACCTCTGTGACCGGGCGAGGAGAGGCGGCGCCCCTGCCCGACGACGGCGCAGCAGGGGATCGCCTGATCAGGACGCGGTGAGGACTTCCGGAGCTCCCTGCGCGGGACTCCGCTCGAAGAGGTGAAGCGGGAACGACGAAGGGCCGGGGCCCGCGACCAGTAGTCGCGGGCCCCGGCCCTTCGTGATGTCGGCGTCCTGATCAGGACGAGCGTTGACGTGCGATCACCGAACGCTCAGCCCCCGGTCGCGACATGCTCTGCGTATCGCAACCGTGCTTGAAGCCGACCGCGGTGCGCCGCTCCGCGGCGCACAATCGGACTCAGCCCTGCGCGCGGCGGCCGCCGCGGCGGGCGCCTCCGCCGGCGGACTCGCGGGCGGGAGCGGCCGAGGCCGCTCCGCCGGTCGCGGTGCTGTAGAACGAGCGCGATCCGCCCGAGGTCGAGGGGGCACCGGCGGCCGAGCGGCTGCGGCCTCCGCGGGCGCCGCCGCGGGCGGGTCCCTCGGCGGCGGTGCGGTCGCGGCGGGGGCGGTCGCCTCCGCCGGTCGCGGCACCCGTCGAGCGTCCGCCGCGGGGTGCGGCGGTGCCCTCGGTGCGGGCCGCGCGCTTGCGCTGCGCGTTGGCGCCCTGCGAGCGTCCGCCCTGCGACTGGCCGCGGACGGGCTCGACGACGGCGCTGGGGGTGACGTACGGAGCGACGTCGCCGACGAGCTTCGCGACGGCGGCCGAGTCAGCCGTCACCTGCTGGGGCGCGACCTGGATCGCGGCCTTGCGGAGGAGGGTCTTCACGTCGCTGCGCTGCGTGGGCAGGACGACGGTGACGACGTCTCCCTCGCTGCCGGCGCGGGCGGTGCGGCCCGAGCGGTGCAGGTACGCCTTGTGCTCCATCGGCGGGTCGACGTGGATGACGAGCTCGACGTCGTCGACGTGCACACCGCGGGCGGCGACGTCGGTGGCGACGAGGACCTTGACGGTGCCGGCGCCGAACGCGGCGAGGTTCCGGTCGCGGGCGACCTGCGAGAGGTTGCCGTGCAGGTCGACCGCGGGGATGCCCTGGCCGGTGAGCTGCTTGGCGAGCTTCTTCGCGTGGTGCTTGGTGCGCATGAAGAGGATGCGGCGGCCGGTGCCGGACGCGAGCGTCTTCACGAGAGCGTTCTTGGCGTCGAGGCCGTCGACCTCGAACACGTGGTGGGTCATCAGCGCGACCGGCGAGTTGGCCTCGTCGACCGAGTGGAGCACCTCGTTCTGGAGGTACTTCTTGACCAGCTTGTCCACGCCGTTGTCGAGCGTCGCGGAGAACAGCAGGCGCTGCCCGCCGCGGGGGGTCTTGTCGAGGATGCGCGTGACGACCGGCAGGAAGCCGAGGTCGGCCATGTGGTCGGCCTCGTCGAGGACGGTGATCTCGACGGCGTCGAGGTTCACGAAGCCCTGCTTCATCAGGTCCTCGAGGCGGCCCGGGCAGGCCACGACGATGTCGACGCCCTGCTTGAGCGCGGCGACCTGGCGCTGCTGCGAGACGCCTCCGAAGATCGTGGTGGTGACGATGCCGTACGCGTCGGCGAGGGGCTGCATCGCGGCGGTGATCTGCGTGGCGAGCTCGCGGGTCGGCGCGAGGACGAGTCCGAGCGGGCGGCCGGGGCGGCGGCGTCCGCCGGCGAGCGAGCCGCCGAGTCGGGCGATCATCGGGATGGAGAAGGCGAGGGTCTTGCCGGAGCCGGTCTTGCCGCGGCCGAGGACGTCGCGTCCGCCGAGGGTGTCGGGCAGCGTGTCGACCTGGATCGGGAAGGGCTCGGTGATGCCGCTCGCGGTGAGCGCGGCCACGAGGGGGGCCGGCACGCCGAGGGCGCTGAAGGAGAGGGGGGTGTTCGACATGGAGTGGTGCCTTTCGGGGGCATCATGCCGATCGAGGACGCGCGGGCGGTGGCCGGGGCGCGGGTGATCGGCGTTCGGGCGAAGGTGACGGTGGTCACATCCGTTCGCCGTACGATTCGGTGCGCGCGGCCGGGGGCCTCATGCACGTGCGCCAGATGGTCGGGACGGATCCTCGACGGTCAGAGTCCTAGGGGACAAGGGGCGTTCTACGACGCGGGGGAGCGCAGTCGCTGCGCTCGCACCATCCCACTCTAATGGATGCCGATCCATCCGCGCATCGCGGCCTGCACGCGGGAGCCGTCGCGGTCGCTCAGCTTGGTCCCGACGAAGTCGCCCACCCAGTCCGAGGTCTGCACGCGGAAGGCCGGCTCCGGGTCGCGCAGGGTCTTCAGGATGACGGCGGCGACGTCGGACGGGTCCTGCGCGTGGGTCGAGGAGAAGGACGACGCGGCGCGGTCGAGGTAGGCGCCGAGCGCCGGCGAGTAGGGGCCGGCCTGCGCGAGCATCGCCGCCGCGTCGATGCCGACGTTCTCGACGAAGCTGCTGCGGACCGCTCCCGGCTCGATCAGCGACACGTGGACGCCGACGGAGGCGGCGACCGGGGCGAGCGCCTCGAAGAACCCCTCGACCGCGAACTTCGCCGCGCAGTAGTCCTCGTTGAACGGCTGCCCGATCGCGCCGCCGACGCTCGAGACGGTGACGATGCGACCGCGGGACGAGCGCAGCATCGGCATCGCGGCGCGGGTGACCGCGACGGTGCCGAAGAAGTTGACCTCCATCACGCGGCGCAGCTCCTCCGGATCCTCCAGCTCGAGGGTGCCGAGATGGCCGGCTCCGGCGTTGTTCACGAGGGCGTCGAGACCGCCGAGCTCCTCCTCCACGGCGCGGAGGCAGCCGGCGACGGAGTCCGCGTCGGTCACGTCGAGCGCCCGCAGGTCGAGCTCGACGCGTGCCTCGGCGGCGGCGGCGCGCAGGCCCTCCGCCCGCTCCGGATCCCGCACGGTGGCGACCACCCGCCAGCCCGCGCGCGCGGCCTCGATCGCGGTGGCGCGGCCGATGCCGGTGGAGGTTCCGGTGACGAGGAGGACGGGACGGGGCATGCGGCTTTCCTGCTTTCCGGCGCACGACGGCGCCGCCCGGAGGCTATCGGCCGCCCCTCCGAGAACGTCCAGGGTCGGTGTCAGCCCCGGTAGCGCTCGCCGACCGGCACCTCGACCGGCAGCCGGTTGCCCGCCTGGGCGAGCGGGCAGGCCCAGGCCGGGTCGTAGGCGCAGGAGGGGTTGTAGGCGAAGTTGAAGTCGAGGACCAGCGTCCCCGGGGCGGAGCCCGGACCGAGGTCGGCGCCCTTCACGGTGTCCAGGAGGTAGCGGCCACCGCCGTAGGTGCCGCCGGGTGTCCCCGCGAGGGCGTCCTTGACCGGCAGGAACAGGCCTCCGCCGTAGGACGCGAGGCGCCAGACGTCGAGGCTGCCGGCGTCCGGCACCTCGACCGTGCCGATCAGCTCGAAGGGGACGGTGCCGTCGGTGCCGGTCTCCACGTCCATCCGCCGCGCCTCCTCGGCCGGAGCCACCTCGAGCTCGAAGCGCCAGGCCGCGTCGTAGGGCGCGATCGGCAGCGAGCGGAAGTGCGCGCGGTCGGCCGGGAGGAGAGGGGTGGAGGGGTGCTGCGCGAAGAGCGCGTTGCGTCCGCGGATCCAGGACGCGTGCGCGGCGAGCAGGTCCACGTTCGAGAGCCGGCGCACCTCCGCGTAGAGGGCCTGGACATGGCGGCGCCAGTCCGACACCTCGACCGCCGTCGTGAGGCGGCGGCGGGGCGAGACGCCGTCGTCGTCCTGCTCCTCCTCGTCGGCGGAGGGCCACTGGAGGCGCAGGAGCTCCGAGCGCGACAGCTCGGTCTCCTCCTCGGCGACGCCGTCGGGGCTCATGCGGCGGACTCCCCGCGCGGGCGGGTGTCGGCACCGAGATCGTGGCGCCAGGACGGGGCGAGGGAGCGGATGCGGATGCCGCGCCACTGCCAGAACGCCCACATCGAAGGCCAGAGCGCGGCCGAGGCGAGACCCGCCGAGAACTCGAGGCGGTCGCGGAAGAGCGTGCGCCCGTCAGGGAGCGGGGCCACGGCCATGCGGTGGTCCCACGCGGTGATGAGGCGGAGGGAGCCCGTGAGGGGCCCGCCGCTGTCGCGCAGGATCCGCACGTCGGGCATCGAGGGGACGCGGCGGTAGGAGAGGTCGATCTCCTGCGCGCCCATCGGCACGATCCCGAGGGCGTCCATCGCGACCTCGTGGGAGCCGAGCCCCCAGGTCGGGCGGAAGCCGCCCTCGTCCAGCGACGCGGCGGTCAGGAGCGGGGACATCACCTCCCGGAACACGGCCGGACTCTGCAGGGCGCGCCAGG
The DNA here is from genome assembly GCF_002932635.1 of Rathayibacter sp. AY1D1. Lineage (NCBI taxonomy): Bacteria > Bacillati > Actinomycetota > Actinomycetes > Micrococcales > Microbacteriaceae > Rathayibacter > Rathayibacter sp. AY1D1. Next base: position 823 of record NZ_PSVY01000030.1, on the reverse strand, counting down.
CGGAGTCGGCGTCGGTGTCGAGCACGTGCTTGAGCATCACCTTCACGAGGGACATCCTCCTCCGCCCGCCCCTGCGCGGGAACCGGGTGCGCGCGGAGCCCCGGACGTGTATGCGCCTCCGGGGCTCGCTACCGTGTCAGGGTGACCGCTCCCGCCGCCTCCGTCGACCAGTCGACCTACCAGATCCGCTTCGAGTGGGGGGCCCGCGCCCTCCGCGTGCTCGCCCCAGCCCACGTCACGGTGCTCGTCGACGCTCTGCCCGGAGGCGAGAGCCCCGACCTCGGGGGAGTGGAGGGCCGCGTCGTCCGCGCGGGCCTGGCCGACCGCTCGGCCGTCGCCCGCTGGATCCTGGAGCGCCAGCACGAGAACGGCGGGCGCACCAGCGTCAACGTGATCGCACTCGGCGACGTCGACGACAGCGGAGCGGCGCGGTTCGCGATGGAGGACCAGCTGGCGGCCGGCGCCGTCGTCGACGCGCTCATCGGGCTGGGCATCGACCACGTCTCGCCCGAGGCCGCGGTGGCCTGCGCGTCCTACGAGGGCCTGCGCCGGGCGTGCGCGCATCTGCTCACCGCGTCCGAGTCCGGCCGCCTGCTCGCCGCCGAGGGGCGGGCGGACGAGGTCCGCGCCGCCGCCCGGGTCGACACCGTCGACGAGGTGGCGGTCCTCCGCTGACCCGCCGCTCCGGCGGGCGCGGCCTCCGAGAGGTGCAGGGCGTCCGCGGAGCGCACAAGCCCCTGCGGATCCGAGCCGCCGCCTCGACCACTCGCCCGCCCCCGGCGTAGCGTTCGGCGGAGGCGGTCCCTCCGCCGAACGCTACGCC